>JAJPYH010000158.1 GCA_021205045.1 Lachnospiraceae bacterium
TGGCATAAAATCAAATGAAGGTATAGCCAGTTAATTATTATTCGATGTACTAGTGAACGGCAGATTCTTTTGCCGTTCACTGCAAAAAGGGTTCTCCCGGAAGGAGAACCCATATATTTTGTCTGAGTAAGCGCACAGGTCACGAGGGTTTTGACCTTTGCGCTTTTCATTTGCGCATAACAAGCGGTCTGAGGCAATAGCCATAAAGGACTTCGCACAAAAACCGGATACGAGCTGAGCGAAGGATTCGCGGCAGCTGTTTATGCGATGGTATTGACAGCTTTTGCGATGGCGCTTACTTTGCGAGCAGCGGTATTCTTGTGATAAACACCCTTGCTGGCAGCTTTCTCAATCACAGAAGTAGCAACAGCCAGAGCCTCGGTGGCAGCAGCCTTGTCGCCGGCCTCCACTGCGGCGAGAACCTTCTTGGTCTCGGTCTTGACGCGGGACTTGATGGCCTTATTGCGCTCACGCTTTGTATTATTGACTAAGATACGCTTCTTTGCAGATTTGATATTTGCCAAGATGTACACCTCCCATATATTCTTTCACTTCTATCCTTCGTATTCGCGGCATCAGACACGGAATGCGGCAAACACACTTTAGCTATTGTAATTTTTCCCTTTTCATTTGTCAATAGATTTTCGCATAAAACTGCGAAAAAAAGAAATATTATTCACAACGGCTGTGGATAGTAATTACTCAAGTAAAAGGGCCGCGGGGAAACGAACTATGGACAGACAAAAAAATAAGAACAGAATATTATTTGCTGAGGCGCGCACGGATCTGGCGCTGGAGGCGGGGGAGCGGTTACAGGATGACAACGCCGTGCCCCAGGGGCTGCGGGTGGAGACTCTTCAGTGTGAGGACGCGGATGCGGTGATTACCCGGGTGCATGTGGAAAGCGGGGAGGCGGCCCGGCGCATGAAAAAACCTATGGGCACGTATATTACCATTGAGGCGCCCACTCTTGCCGGGGAGGATGAGGGGTATCACCAGACGGTCAGCGGTCTGCTGAGCCGCCAGATCCGGGAGCTTCTGCCCGGGGCGGAGAGGACAGAGCTTTTGGTGGTGGGGCTGGGCAACCGGGCGGTGACGGCGGACGCCCTGGGGCCGAAGACCATTGACCATCTGGCTGTCAACAGGCATATTCTGCCTTTTTATAAGGAAGAAATGAAAAAGAAGCCTTTTACGGTGCTCAGTGCCATTGAGCCCGGCGTGATGGCAAAGACCGGGATTGAGACCGCGCAGGTGGTGCAGAGCATTACACGTTCCTTAGAGCCGGACGCGGTGCTGGTGTTGGATTCGCTGGCGGCCAGAAGTATTCACCGTCTTTATACCACCATTCAGATCAGCAATACGGGAATCGCGCCGGGCAGCGGCGTGGGCAATCACAGGAACGCCATCGATTCTCAGACGCTGGGGGTGCCGGTGATCGCGGTGGGGATCCCCATGGTGGTGGATGCGGCCACGATTGTCAGAGATGCGTTGAATGACGGCGGGCGCCATCCGGGAGAGGGGGCGGAGAGGAAAGCGGCCGCCTGTCTGGAGGAGCTTCAGAATATGTATGTGACTACCAAGGAAATTGATGAAATGACGGAGAGGCTAAGCTTCACCCTGTCGGAGGCGATCAATGGGCTGATGTAGGGTCACTATTCACAGACGTCTGTGAATAGTAACGATTTTTGGGACATACAATGGTATTGTATGGAGGTGGGAATGCAGCGCAGATACAGACGGGGCATGAAAAAAAGGCTCATACTGCCCAAAAATATCCGTATTTGGTCCGCAACGGCCATTCTGGTGTTTGGAATTCTGTCCGTGTTTCCGCAGGAGTATCTGTGCGGACTGCTGGTGAGAGGAATTGTCGGCAGAGAGCCGGACATTGTGGACTATGCGGTACATATTCAGACGCCGAAGTTAAGTCTGGCTCAAAGGCTGATCTTTCCGCAGTTGTTTTGTTATGCCAGTCAGACCTTGGCTCTGCAGGAGGGGCAGACACTGGCGGCTTCGGGAAGTGTGGCGGCGGATGCCGGGGCGCAGACGGGAGAGGCTGAAACTGACGCCGGGGCGCAGTCGGGTGAAGATGATGCAGGCGCCGGGGCGCAGTCGGGTGAAGGTGGAACGGGCACCGGGGCGCAGTCGGGTGCAGACGATGCGGGTGCCAGGGCGCAGACGGGCAATGCTGAGGCAGAGGCCGGGGCGGAAACAGGCAATGCTGCAACCGGCGCCGGAAACGGCGGAGAAATGAGCGAGGACAGCCTGGAATCCGGCGGCTCTCTGAGACTTGTGGTGGACACCCGGGCGCAGGCGGAGCTCCTGCAGGAAAATATTTATGACAGCGGAGCGCAAAATGGGTCACAGACAGGCGGGGATCAGACCGTCTCGGATCAGGTCGGTTTGAACCAGTTCGGCTCCGGGCAGACTGGCTCAGGTCAAGCCGGTTCGGACCAGTCAGGCGAAGGGCAGACTGGCTCTCAGGCGGAGCAGGCCGCTTCCGGGCTGACCGTGTTTGATGAGATCGCAGGGCAGGGGACGACACGCAATTTTTTTCCTGTGCAGCAGAAATATTATAACCTGTCGGATTTTGATTCCTTTGAGGCTCTGATTGAGGAATTCTATGTGGTGGACGCCTCCACCCAGCCCACCGCATCCCTGATCAACCTGACCAGCCTGACTTCCTATGACTGCACCATCAGTAAGGAGGATGCGGCACCGCAGATTCTGATTTATCACAGTCATTCTCAGGAAACCTATGCGGATTCCGATGAAAATGATCCCTCCACCACCATTGTGGGGGTGGGAGAATATCTGGCCGGGCTTCTGGAGAGCTATGGGTACTCGGTGCTGCACCATGAGGGAACCTACGATGTGCCCAGCCGGGACGACGCCTACAGCAACGCCCTGCCCTCCATAGAGGCTCTTCTGGAGGAGTATCCCAGTATTGAGGTGGTGATTGACCTGCACCGGGACGCGGTGGCGGAGGGTACGAAGCTGCTTTATACATACGAAGGAAAAAATTATGCCAGGTTTATGTTTTTTAGCGGCATCAGCCGCACAGCCAACGGCCCCATTGCGTATCTGTACAATGAAAATCTGGGGGCCAATCTGACCTTCTCCTTTCAGGCGCAGGTGGTGGCGGAGAGCTATTTTCCGGGGATTACCAGGGGCATTTATCTGAAGGCGTGGCGCTACAATATGCATCTGATGCCCAAATACATGCTGATCGAGCTGGGCGCTCAGACCAATACGGTGGAGGAGGCCATGAATACCTGCGAGATTCTGGCCTTTGTGCTGGATCAGGTGCTGAGCGGTGGAGAATAGAGGAATATGAGGCGGCAGGAGAAAGTTCCCCGGTGGACAGGGCAGGAAAAATATGTTATAGTGAACGACAAAAGCATTTGCCGTTCACTATAAATGTTATGCACACGATCACATAGGGAATGGTTACTTATGCAGCCTGCGATCGGCGCAGCAGGAAACGACTTATGTCATTTCCTATAGAACGGAAAGAGCAAAGCGGACAGGGAGTGCAGGAAGGTTCAGACTCCTGTCCTGATATTGCGTAAACGAGATATTGTATCAACGAAAACACCGGAGAGAAATTATGCCAAAGACGGATCAGAGTAAAATCAGAAACTTTTGTATTATCGCCCACATTGACCATGGCAAATCCACCCTGGCAGACCGCATCATTGAGATGACCGGCCTTCTGACCCAGCGGGAGATGCAGGCTCAGGTGCTGGATAATATGGACCTGGAGCGGGAGCGGGGCATCACCATCAAGGCCCAGGCGGTCCGCACCATCTATAAGGCCAGGGATGGGGAGGAATATATTTTCAACCTGATTGATACCCCCGGCCATGTGGATTTCAATTATGAGGTCAGCCGTTCCCTGGCTGCCTGCGACGGTGCCATTCTGGTGGTGGACGCGGCCCAGGGCATTGAGGCCCAGACCCTGGCCAATGTCTATCTGGCCCTGGATCACGACCTGGAGGTCTTCCCGGTGATCAATAAGATCGACCTGCCAAGCGCTGAGCCGGAGCGGGTGAAGGCGGAGATTGAGGACGTGATCGGTATTGAGGCCATGGACGCCCCCCTGATCAGCGCCAAAAACGGCATCGGCATTGAGGAGGTGCTGGAGGAAGTGGTGGCGAAGGTTCCCGCGCCCAAGGGAGACGCGGAGGCACCCTTAAAAGCGCTGATTTTCGATTCTGTCTATGATTCCTACAGAGGCGTGATTATTTTTGTGCGCCTGATGGACGGCAGCGTGAGAAAGGGCACGCGAATCCGCATGATGGCCACCGGCGCGGTGGACGAGGTGGTGGAGGTGGGGTATTTTGGCGCAGGCCGCCTGATTCCCTGCGAGGAGCTGTCCGCCGGTATGGTGGGCTATATCACCGCTTCCATCAAGAATGTGCGGGATACCGCCGTGGGCGACACGGTGACGGATGATGAAAATCCCTGTGCGCAGCCTCTGGCGGGATACAAAAAAGTGCAGTCCATGGTGTACTGCGGCATGTACCCGGCGGACGGAGCCAAATATCCGGATTTGCGGGACGCTCTGGAAAAGCTGCAGTTAAATGACGCCAGCTTAAATTATGAGCCGGAGACCTCCATTGCCCTGGGCTTCGGGTTCCGCTGCGGCTTCCTTGGCCTGCTTCATCTGGAAATCATTCAGGAGAGGCTGGAGCGGGAGTACAACCTGGATCTGGTGACCACCGCTCCCGGCGTGGTGTACCGGGTCTACAAGACCGACGGCACCATGATTGAGCTGACCAATCCCTCCAACCTGCCCGATCCCACGCAGATTGAGCACATGGAGGAGCCCATCGTCAGTGCTCAGATCATGGTCACCACGGAGTTTATCGGCCCCATCATGCAGCTGTGCCAGGAGCGCAGGGGGCGGTATATCAGCACGGAGTATATGGAGACCACCCGTGTGCTGCTGAAATACGAGCTGCCCTTAAATGAAATTATTTACGACTTTTTTGACGCCTTAAAGAGCCGCTCCCGGGGCTACGCCAGTTTTGATTATGAACTGAAGGGCTATGAGACCGCATCCTTAGTGAAGCTGGACATCCTGGTGAACCGGGAGGAGGTGGACGCCCTCTCCTTCATCGTCCACGCGGACAGCGCCTATGAGCGGGGCCGCAAAATGTGCGAAAAGCTCAAGGATGAGATCCCCAGGCATTTGTTTGAGATTCCCATTCAGGCCGCCGTGGGCGGCAAGATCATCGCCAGAGAGACCGTGAAGGCCATGCGCAAGGACGTGCTGGCCAAGTGTTACGGCGGTGATATTACCCGAAAGAAAAAGCTGCTGGAAAAGCAGAAGGAGGGCAAGAAGCGGATGCGCCAGATCGGCAATGTGGAGATTCCGCAGAAAGCCTTTATGAGCGTACTGAAGCTGGATGAGTAAGGGGTAACTGATGTAGCGTGAGCATGGCTGCTGCAGTGTCGGAACCATGAAATCAGGAAAGGAAAGAATAATTGTCCTGTTGAATGATAATGTTGCGGGCAATAATCTGGATGACCTGTATGTGCGAAAAAAAGGAGCAGATTTTGAATCAGGATTTAAGTCTGTACGTTCACATTCCCTTCTGTGTGAAAAAGTGCCTGTACTGTGATTTCCTGTCCGCTCCGGCGTCAGCGGAAACGCAGGAGAAGTATCTGACAAAGCTGTGTGAGGAAGTCAGAAGAAAAGCGCAGCGGTTTCAGAAATATCAGGTGCGGACCATCTTTTTTGGCGGGGGAACGCCCACAGCGGTAAGGCCGGAGAGCCTTTGCCGGGTACTGGAAACGATCTGCGGAAATTTTGCGGTGGCTTCGGACGCGGAGATTTCTCTGGAATGCAATCCGGGTACCGCCTCCCTGCAGACTTTGCGGGAGTATCGAAGGGCCGGTTTCAACCGGCTGTCCATCGGGCTGCAGTCCGCGGATGACGGTCTGCTGAAAACTCTGGGTCGAATTCATACCTGTGAACAGTTTTTGCGGACCTTTGCCTGGGCCAGAGAGGCCGGGTTTGAGAATATCAATGTGGATCTGATGAGTTCCCTTCCGGGACAGACTTATGCGCAGTATGAGGACACGCTGTATAAAGTCCTGGAGCTGAAGCCGGAGCACATCTCCGCCTACAGCCTGATTGTGGAGGAGGGCACGCCCTTTGCGGCCATGGAGCTGGATTTGCCTTCGGAGGAGCTGGACCGGCTGATGTATCAGCGCACGGAAGAGATTCTGAATGATTTTGGATATGAGAGATACGAGATTTCCAATTATGCCCTGCCGGGGAAGGAGTGCCGCCACAATCTGGTCTACTGGCAGCGGGGCGCTTATCTGGGGCTGGGGCTGGGAGCGGCATCTTTTTACGATCATACCCGGTATAAAAATGTGTCTGATCTCAATGTATATCTGGGTGGAAGCCTGCCGGAGAAAGAAAGCGGGGATGCCGGGAGAACTGTAATCCGGAGCGCCAAAGGGCAGCAGGATGAGGGCGTGGAAGGCTGTGGCACAAAGGAAATAGGCGACAGGGAGGACAGCGGGGATGCCGGGAGAACTGTAATCCGGAGCGCCAAAGGGCAGCAGGATGAGATTACGGAAGGCCGGAGCACAAAGACCGCAGGCGACAGGGAGGACAGCAGATCCAAGGGAAAACAGGACTGTGAAAGAGAAGTCAGGCATGAAGAACGGAGCAGGGAGAGCCATGAAGAACGAAAGAAGGAGTGCGAAGAGGAATATGAGGAAAAGGAAGCCCTCACCCCGCGGGAGGAAATGGAGGAATTTTATTTCCTTGGCCTGCGCCTTATGCGTGGTGTGTCACAGAGTGCTTTTCGCACTCAGTTTGGCGAGGACGCCGAAGGACGATTTCAGGGAGCAATAGAATCAAGCATCGCGGACGGTCTGATGGAGCGGAGCCGGGACGGCGACAGGCTGCGTCTGACCCGGCGGGGCATCGACGTAAGCAACACAGTGTTCGTACGGTTTCTGGAATAAAACGGGGAGAAAGTCTCCCCGTTTTTGATTCTCAAAACGGAACAGGCATTTTTGGTAAAGGTGAATAATGATTATGGTAATTTTTGACAAAACGTCAAAAGCCTTTTTAGTAAAATGGGAAAAATTGGGTATTCTGCCCAAAAGCTTTTGATTTGCTCTGACGATGGTGCTAAAATAATACGGCTAAAAAGTTTGTCTAATGGACTGTTAAAGAATTAATCTTTACATCTGACTTGTTGAAATCTATCGTCAATCGGCGGTCTGCGCTCCGTTTCAGCCGGCGCTGAGCAAACGTCCCCTGGACGGTTAGTGCCCCGGCAGGTCTTTTTCCTCCGCCTTGCATGGCAGAATTTATCCAGCGTCATATGCGAAGTTGGTTCTTCACGGTTCCTGAGGGCAAAAAAAGAAGAAGGAGAAGGTAAAAAATGTTTCATGGATTCAGGAAATGGAAACGTCGGCTCGCGGGCTTTCTGGCCGCGGTGCTGATCCTGGGAAGTATGTCGTTGACCTCCGTGTCCGCCCAGGAACCTGATGATTCCTCTGCGGGGACGCAACTGGAGACGCTTCTGCAGCAGGTGGACGAACAGACCACCGGGCTTGCTCAGACGGAGGATGGGACGCAGGGCTCGGAGGAAGCGGCGCAAGAGGCCGCTGCGGATGCCCAGGGCACAGAGAGAGAAGCTGAAGCGGACGCTTCTGAAGGAGCAGGAGAAGAAGCAGCAGCGGACGTCTCTGAAGGTTCAGGAGAAGCTGAAGCGGGCGCCTCTGAAGGATCAGGGGACGATGCAGTGGATGCTGTTATTGAAGACACAGAGGAAATGACCGCGTCAGTGGTGCTGGCCTCTGGGGATGGGTCAGAGGAATCGGAGACCGAGGACTCTGATGGCAGCGGCAGCACCACATATGTGTTTGACGCCACGGAGCTGACAGCCAGCGCGGACAAGGAAGATATCGAAGCGGGCACGGTGATCAATGAGTATTTCACCATTGTGGGAACCGTGCAGAAGCGTATCAGCAGCAGTACCGGGAATGTGACCAGCGTGGAGCTTGCCAAGGCGTCCGGCGGCGCGATTGAATTCACGGTAGACGGGACGGCGGATGTGACGGTGGTGGTGAGCAGCAACGGCAGCAGCAATACCTCCACCATTGCGCTGGTGGATGAGAACGGCGACACTGTTGCAAACAATGAGAGCGTTGAAACAGTGACCGGCACCAGCAAGGTCACCCTGACCTACAGTGATCTGGAGGCGGGGACTTACTCTGTTGTAACCCCCTACAGCGAGGATTATGGCCGGGTAGTACGTGTTTATTCCGTGACAGTGGATGCGTATGCGGCCGCGGCAACCGCAACGGATTATCTCTTTGATGCCACAGAGCTGACAGCCAGCATAGATAAGGAAGAGATAGAAGCGGGCACAGTGGTCAATGATTATTTCATGATTGTCGGGACCGTGACCAAGCGCCTCAGCAGCAGTACCGGAAATGTGACCAGCGTGGAGGTTGCCAAAAATTCCGGCGGCGCCATAGAGTTTACCGTAGACGGGACGGCGGATGTGACGCTGGAAATGAGCAGCACCGGCAGCTCCAATGAATCCGTAGTTGCGTTGGTGGATGGGAATGGAGATACGGTTGCAAACAGTGAGGGTGTTGAGACAATTACCGGCACCAGTAAGGTCACCATGACCTACACCGATCTTGCAGCGGGTACTTACAGTGTTGTTTCACCGGAGTCAGGCTTTAATCGGGGCGCAAGAGTATATACGATCGCGGTAACCGAGTATTCCTCCGGTACCACCAAGGTAGTTACTCCCTGGGAGGATGTGGCTGATCCGGAGATTACCGCTGTGGCAGTTTCCGGCAGTACCGTAACGGTCACCGTATCCATGGTGATCAGCGGCACCGAGGGAGCCGATAAGGTTACGGTCACCATGTATGATGCGGATGAAAACATTGTGGACACTGCGTCCTATGCGGACAAGGGTACTTCCGGTAGCGTTTCCTTTACGCCGGAGAGCTCCGGTACCTATACTTTTGTAGCGCAGGCTAGCAGAAGCGACGAGGAGACAGTCAAAACCAGTGAGGTTGTTTCCGCTGAGTTTGTCCTGCCGCTGGAGACCCCGTCCATTAAGAGCGTCACCAGCCAGGGCGGCGGTTCTGTGATTGTGAAATGGGACGCTGTGGCGGAAGCGGAGGAGTACATTGTGACAGCCGCCGCTGACGGCGAAGAGACGGTGACAGTCACCGTGACGGATACAGAGGCCATTCTCACCGGCCTGACAACGGGTGTTGTATATACCTTCAGCGTGGCGGCGGTGAGAGGTGAGGAGACCACCTCCGCCGGAACTCTTTCCGCTGAGGTGGTGGATGAAGCGCAGCGCGAGTGGGCTTTCAGCGCTTACGGCTCCAGCACCAGCAAGAGCAAGGATGGCTACAGCGGCAGTGTGGCTGACGGCAGCGTGACCATTTACAGCACCGGCAACGGAGGAAAGGTGGTGCCGGCGTCCACAGACGGACTTGCCTTCTATTACACCACCATCGATCCGGAGACGGAAAACTTTACTCTGACAGCCACCATCACAGTAGATTCCTGGACCTATTCCAACGGACAGGAAGGCTTCGGTATGATGGTGACGGATACCATCGGCACCAATGGCAGCAGCTCCGCGCTGTGGACCAATTCCTATCAGCTGCTGGCTTCCAAAATCGAGTATTATTATGACGCGGAGACCGGAGAGGCAACTACAGATACCAGCGCCAGCAAGATCAGCATGAAGCTGGGCGTGGGCGTCAATGTGAAAACAGGCGCCACACCGGAGGGCATTGCGGCAGTGAAGGCCGGTGAGGCGACTCTGCCGGACGGCTTTACCACCAGCCAGGATACCCTGGAGGTCAGCTGCGGTCCGCTGGGAACCGGGACCTACAATATTATCGGCAACTGCACCAATGAAAGCGCCCTGACCGGAAATCAGGAAGGCAGTCTGCTGACCACGTTTAAAATGTCCATCCAGAGGAATAACACCGGTTATATTCTGACCTATATGGACGAGGACGGCAATATTATCGGCCAGAATACTTATTACCATGATGAGGATGATGACGGAAATGTTCTGGATGCTCTGACCTATATTGAGGAGGACGTGATTTACGTAGGCTTCTTCGCGGCCAGAAACGCTACCATTACCGTGACCGATGTGGAAATGACCACCATCGCTCCTGAGGATGATGAGGCAAGGCTTGACAGAGATACCGAATATGTGACGCCCAGTTATACCATCGAGTCCGCTTCCTTCTCCAACACCGCAGAGTATACGCTGGTTTATTACGGCAACGCGGACGGAACCCTGTTGATTACGGACGAGAGCGGCGAGGTTGTGGTCAACGAGACTGTGGCGGCCTCCGAGAAGTCCAGAACGGAAGTGACCCTGACGGAAGGGGACAACATCTTTACCGTGACTTTTACGCCGGATCCGGATTACGTGCCCGGCAAATATCAGCTGCTGAGCTCCTATGAGGCGGTGACCTGGACTCATACGGTGACCTATACAGCTTTCGACGGAACCTATCTCTATGTGGGGCCGGAGGGTGTTTCCACCGCGGCGGGCACCAGAGAGGATCCGCTGGATATTTACACCGCAGTGAAGATTGTGGCGCCGGGACAGACCATCGTTCTGCTGGAGGGCACCTACAACCTGACAAAGACAGTGACTGTGGAGCGGGGCATTGACGGCACCGAGGATAACCTGATCTATATGATCGCTGATCCGGAGGCGGAGAGCCGCCCGGTGTTTGACTTCGGCGGCGCCTGCGCGGGCATGGTGCTGGCGGGAGATTACTGGTATTTCTATGGCTTTGATGTGACAAATTCGGCCAATGCCCAGAAGGGCATTCAGGTGTCCGGCAGCTACAATACGCTGGATTCCATCATGGCTTACAAGAACGGCAACACCGGCATTCAGATCAGCCGTTATAAGAGCACGGACCTGTGGGAGGACTGGCCCTCTTATAATCTGATCCTCAACTGCACCTCTTATCTGAACGCTGACGCGGGCTATGAGGATGCGGACGGATTTGCGGCCAAACTGACTGTGGCAGACGGCAACGTGTTTGACGGATGTATCGCCGCCTACAACGCGGATGACGGCTGGGATCTGTTCTCCAAGGCGGAGACGGGAGCCATCGGTGTGGTGACCATTCAGAACTGCGTGGCTTACAAGAATGGTTATGTATTGGATGAGGATGGCAATGAAGTGGACGCCGGCAACGGCAACGGCTTCAAGATGGGCGGCGAGAGCATCGCGGTGACACATACGCTGATCAACAGCGTGTCCTTTGCCAATAAGGCCAAGGGCATCGACTCCAACAGCAACCCTGCGATCCATGCCTACAGTTCCACCACCTATAACAATGAAAATTACAATGTAGCCTTCTATACCAGCTCCGCGGCCAACACCGCCTTTGTAGGTGACGGCGTGCTTTCCTACAGGGACGACGGCGGCACAGCAGAGCAGATTAAGCCCCTGGGCACTCAGACTCTGGCGGATATTACCAAGTCGACGAATTATTATTATAATTACTACGACAGCAGTAATCAGTCCATGAACAGCGAGGGTACTGTTGTGACTGCGGACTGGTTTGTGAGCCTGGATACTGAGGCGGCCATCAGCGGCGGCGTGACCGGGACGAATGATACCGGCGTTACCAGAAACGCGGACGGCACCATCAATATGAACGGATATCTGGAGCTGACGGATCTGGTTGCGGATAGCGTGGGCACCAGAATGAGCGGGACTGCTTCTGCGGTATTTACCATCAGTGATACCGGCTCTGGGGATACAGGAGATACAGGAGACACCGGTTCTGGCGACACTGAAGACACTGGTTCTGGCGACACTGAAGATACAGGAAATACCGGCTCCGGCAGTACTGATACCACAACAGACTCTGATGGCAACATTAACCTTGATTCGGAATATTTCGATGAAGTGATTGAGCAGATTGAAGAGACCCAGGCACTGGGAGGCGGTGCTGTCACCATTGATCCGGAGAAAGGATATAATTCACTGCCGAACAGAGTGATGCAGGCACTGGTGAACAACGGCGATGTAGACCTGGTGTTTGAATTTATCCATGAAGGAGAAAGCTATTCCATCGTAATCCCGGCGGGTACCGCAGTGGATGACGACACCGAGTGGTACGGACCGCTTTGGCTGTATGAGCATTATGGCTCTTATACACTCAGCAACCTCAGAAATGGCGGCGATGAAAACGGAGATCCTGGAGATGAAGGTAATGGAAACGGCAATGTGTCCGGCGTGGACAGCGCCGCAACCGGTGACGTTGAAAGTACCTGGCTGACATTCTGCCTGATCGTGATGGCAGCGGCAGCGTTTGGTGTCAGTGCTCTGACATTCAGGAGAAAACGCGGACAGAGCGGGAGGTAATTTATACCGGATTCCGTTTTTATGATTTTGAAATATCCTGTTATTCGTTACAAAAAAAGTGCGGCTGTTTATGAAACGCTGAACAGGAAACAACTTCAGTTGTTTACATATAACAGGTAAATAATGAGGGAGTGCAATTTTACAATAATTGCACTCCCTTTTTGGTAGGGAACATGGTAAAATATGTACAGTGATATTTATGCACGTCACCTGTCGGCATGAAAAGACGGTGAATGTTCAGAGCAACGGAAAAGCCGGGAGGGTCTCAACCCCGGGCAGATGGCGCTGCAGTGACCGGAAACTACGGTTTTTGAAGTGAAATGGAGATGTAGGCAGCTATGGGATACAGGAAGAAAAAGAAAACATCCAAAAAAGGAAAGAGCGGCGGAAAAGTGATGGTGATTTTCATGGCGGCGCTACTGCTTATTTTGTGCGTGGCGCTTCTCGCGGTGAGTAGGGACTGGACGCAGGGCTCGTCTTCCACAGTTCCCCTGGTGGAGATGGCAGACGGTGCGGGTGCGGACGGGGAGACCGAAGGCTCCAGAAAGGAAACTGAAACGGGAAATGCAGGAAATACTGCAGCGGAAGCTGGAGGAGACACAGAAAATGCAGGATCATCAGGCATGGGAAGCGGTGAAAGCAGCGAGAACTCAGAAAACGAGGGCGCGGCGGGCACCGGGACTGACGGAAATCCGGATACAGCTGGTACAGGATCAACAGGCACAGAAACCGGGGGAAGTTCATCCGGCACTGCTTCATCGAGTGAGAGTTCATCGGATGAAGTGGAAGAACAGGCCAGGGAGATTTTATCTACTATGACATTGAAAGAGCAGGTATATCAGTTATTTATCGTAAAGCCGGAGCAGCTGACCGGTGTGAGCGTGGCAACCCAGGCTTACGAGGTGACCGGACAGGCGCTGGCGGGATATCCGGTGGGCGGCATCGTTTATTTCGCGGCCAATATTCTGACCAGAGAGCAGTGCAGCACCATGATCACCAACAGCCAGTCCTACTCCGAAATCGGCCTGTTCATCGCCGTGGATGAGGAGGGCGGAACGGTGGCCAGGGTGGGCAATAACAGCGCCATGGGCACCACCTCTTTTCCCAATATGAAGACCATCGGAGATACCGGGGATACAGACAATGCTTACAATGTGGGCTGCACCATCGGCACGGAGCTCAGCGAGCTGGGCTTTAACCTGGATTTCGCTCCCGTGGCGGACGTGGATTCCAACCCGGACAATCCGGTGATCGGAGACCGGGCCTTCAGCTCGGACGCCGATGCGGCCTCGGCCATGGTGTCGGCGGCGGTGGAGGGCTTTCACGACGGCGGTATTTTGTGTACCCTGAAGCATTTCCCGGGCCACGGGGATACGGCCACAGACAGTCATGAGGGTTACACGGAGCTGGATAAGAGCCTGGATGAGCTTAGGCAGGTGGAATTTATGCCCTTTGAGGGCGGCATCAGCGCCGGGGCGGATTTCGTCATGGTGGGGCATATTTCTGTGCCCCAGGTGACGGGAGATGATTTACCGGCCACCCTCTCAGCGGTCCTGATCAGTATCCTGAGAAACGACCTGGGTTTTGAGGGCCTGATTATCACTGATTCCATGCAGATGGAAGCCATCACGGATCGGTATACCTCCGGGGAAGCGGCGGTGATGGCCATTCAGGCGGGGGTGGATATGATCCTGATGCCGGAGAACCTGCAGGAGGCGGCCCAGGGAGTGATCGACGCCGTGGAGAGCGGTCAGATCAGCCGGGAGAGGATTGAGGAGAGCGTGCTGAGAATCCTGGAGACCAAAATCAGGGCCGGGATTATTTCTGAGTGAGGATTGAATGACAGGAAACTCTGTGTTAAACTAAATGTGCGAATATTTCAGGAAAGGAATAAGAACAGATGGGAATTTATCTGAATCCTGGCTGTGAGGGATTTCGTCAGATACGCAAGGGCATATATGTAGATAAGACGGGTCTGATTGATTATATTAACAGTACGATAGAAACTGCGTTTAAGCTTACGGTGGTCAGCCGCCCAAGACGCTTTGGAAAGTCGTTTGCGGCCAAGATGCTCTGTGCTTATTATGATAAAAGCTGTAATTCCAGACAGTTGTTTGATAAAATGGAGATTTCAAAAGCGGAGAGCTTTGAGGAGCATTTAAATCAGTATAATGTGATTTATCTGGATATTACCAGATTTATATCCAGAGCGATCAGTACCGGAGATTCTGTAGTATTGGGACTACAGATGGCAGTCATACAGGAATTGAGAGAAGCATATCCGGAATGTATAGAGAAAGGTATGGTTTACTTACCGGATGCTTTAAACTGTGTCAGCAGAAACACAGGTGATAAATTTATCATTATCATAGATGAATGGGATGCTTTGTTTCGTGAAGCAAAGAATTCTTCGGCTTTGTTAAAGGAATATGTTCAGTTGCTGAGGGGATTATTTAAAGGGGGAACGGCAACGGATGATTCGATTGCGGCCGCATACATGACGGGCATTCTCCCGATAAAAAAATATGGTACACAGTCTGCATTGACAGACTTTCAGGAATACACCATGACAAATCCGGATTTTCTGTCGGTTTATGTAGGCTTTACCGAGGATGAGGTGCGGGTGTTGTGCTCACAGTACAATATGGATTTTGAGGAAATGAAACATTGGTATGACGGTTATTCATTTTATGATCAACGATCCGTATATAATCCCAATTCGGTCATATCAGCGATCAGGAGGAGAAATTTCAGAAGCTATTGGACCGAAACGGAAACCTATGAGTCCTTAAAGGATTATATCACGGAAAATTTTGACGGCTTGAAGGATGCTATTGTATTGATGCTTGGAGGACAGCGGGAAAGTGTATATACCGGGTCTTTTCAAAATGATATGACATCCTTCAAGAGCAAGGATGATATTTTAACGCTGCTGATTCACCTGGGATATCTGGCCTATGACGGTACCAGTAATGAAGTATATATCCCCAATCAGGAAGTTGCGGACGCTTTTCAGGCCGCTGTCAGAAATACAGGATGAGATCGGGTAAGTCAGGCTCTCATAGAGGCGGATCAGTTACTCAAAGCAACAATTAACGGTGAAAGTGAACGTGTGGCGCAGGCATTGGAGATGACCCACGAGGCATGCTCGTCTTCTCTTGCTTATAATGATGAAAATTCTCTGAGCTGCGCTGTTCTGCTGGCTTATTACACAGCGCGGAATTATTATGAGGTTATTCGTGAACTGCCTGCGGGAAAGGGATTTGTTGATATAGCGTTCATCCCAAGAAAAAATACAGATAAACCGCCTATGATTATAGAATTAAAGTATAACAGGAGTGCGGACACGGCCATCCGCCAGATTAAAGAAAATCGATATGATGGTCGTATGAGGGAATTTTATGGAAACCTTATTCTGGTAGGTATCAATTATGACAGGGGGGCGAAGGGGGAAAATGCCAAAAGGCATACCTGTGTGATTGAGAAGGTCACTCAGGAATGAACACGGCGCTGGCCTTTCAGTTGCCCCGGGCTTACGCCGAAGCAGTCCTTAAATGCCCGGTGGAAGCCGGAATAGTCCGAGAAACCGCATTTGGAAGCGGCTTCGGCGGCGGGCATGCCCTCGCGGATCAGCCGGGAGGCATACAAAAGCCGTTTCTGCCGGATATAGGCGTGAACCGTGATGCCGGTCTGCGCCTTGAAAAGCCGCATGAAATGATAGCGGCTTAAGAATACACGTTCCGCAATCTCACCCACGTCCAGTTCGCGGGTGAGATTTTCATTGATGTAGGAGAGGGCCGAGGCGATCCGGCTGTCTGTCTGTGCCTCATCATTCCCGTCCTCTGCTTTGGCCTTTCCGTTATTTGTATTGCTTTTCCCGTTCTCTGCCCTGCCTTTTCTGGCCTTTGCCTTTCCTTTCCCGTTCTCTGCTTCACTCTTCTCAGCCCCGGCCCGGCCTTTGCCAGCCGCATCCTTACCTTTTTCCGCTCCGTTCTCGCTCTTCTCAGCCCCGGCCCGGCCTTTGCCAGCCGCATCCTTACCTTTTTCCATTCCGGCCTCACCCTTCGCGGTTCTGGCCTGACCGCTGATGCTGATGCGGTTGATCCGGATCAGAAGCTGGATCATCACCGAGTCGCGCATGGCCTGGGCGCCGAATTCTGTTTCCGCTGCCGCCTGCTCATAGGTATTCAGGGCAGCACCCAGATCCTTTTGCTGTTCTGAATTGGGGGTAAACAGGTATTGTCGTTTTCGGTCCGCTGTGTCAAAGCATTTCAGAAGCTGGGCCTGAGGCATGAGCTGATCAAAATAATGCCGGTCCAGATAAATGATCACCCTCTCGTAGGGTTCGGTCTGATCAATCAGAGCCTTATGTATGGTGTGGTGCTTTACCAGCAGCACATCCCAGGGCTTTAACGTGTATGTCATATCCTCCACGGCATAATCCACTTTGCCTGACAAAAGGATCACAGCTTTATCGAATTCGTGGAAATGAAAATCCCGCTCCTGGCCCGCGGTGTCCCGCAGATGAAAATAATGATAATTTTCCCGTAAATAGCCTTCCCGGCTGAAAAGATCTGTATGCTTCATGTGATGTCCTTTCACTTCTGATATCATC
This sequence comes from Lachnospiraceae bacterium, assembly GCA_021205045.1. Lineage (GTDB taxonomy): Bacteria > Bacillota > Clostridia > Lachnospirales > Lachnospiraceae > RGIG6307. The sequence goes on from JAJPYH010000158.1 coordinate 17,047, forward strand.
ATATAGCACTTTTTGCAATGTTTCAAGCATTATGAGCAATTTACATTGTAATAATATGCGAATATACTGACATTATCAACTGCTACCCAGCCACAGAAGCAATCTCAGCCCCGAAACAGGCTGGAAAGGATGCAGGCGGGCGAGACTGCGCCTGTGAGATCAACAGAACGTCTCGCAGAGGGAAACAACGGCAAATAGCAGCAATTAATTGAGGAGGAGAACACTTATGTCATTCAAAAAAATTCTGAAAAACTACTGGTTTATCATTTCCATGCTCATCGGCATTGTGGCCGGGTGCATTGTGGGCGCGGTATGGCCGGGAGCCACCGTCCTGGAGCCGCTGGGTACTATTTTTATCAATCTGATGTTCTGCGTGGTGGTGCCCATGGTATTCTGCTCCATTTCCTCGGCCATCGCCAACATGACCGGCGTGGGCCGGGCGGGAAAGGTGCTGGGCACTACGGTGGTTACCTTTCTGATGACAGCGGTCATCGCCTCCATGCTGATGTATGCGGTAGTCCGCATTTTCCCATTGACTACGGGAACCTATGAGATTGTGGAGGGCGAAGTGGAGGAGGGCTTAAGCGTAGCCGAGATGATCGTCAACTTTCTGACCAAGCCGGACTTCGCGGAGCTGTGGAGCCGCAAAGCCATTCTGCCTCTGATTGTGGCCGCAATTCTTTTTGGCTTTGGTATTCAGATGGCCGGGGGACCGGAGACGATGACGGCAAAGCTTCTGGCGGATTTGTCCGCCTGCATTATGAAGGTGGTCAAGATTATCACTTATTACGCGCCCATCGGCTTTTTCGGCTTCTTCGCCTGCCTGGTGGCTACCTACGGCCCGGAGCTGATCGGCGACTACGGACGCACACTGATCATTTATTATGCGGTATGCTTTGCCTACATGCTGATTTCCTCCCCGATCTATGCCAGGTTTGGAGGAGGAAAGGGCGCGGCGAAGGTGATGTTTGGTCATTTATTTGCCCCTGCTGCGGTGTCCTTCGGCACCTGCTCCTCCGTGGCCACCATTCCCACCAACATGGAGGCCGCTGAGAATACCGGCATCTCCAAAGATGTGTCTGAAATCGTCCTGCCTCTGGGCGCCACCATGCACATGGACGGTTCGGCCATGGGCGCCATTGTGAAGGTGGCCTTCCTGTTCGGCATTTTCGGAATGGATTTCGGAACCGGCAGAGCGATCATGGCCATTGTGGTGGCGGTGTTTTCCTCCGTGGCCATGTCCGGCATTCCGGGCGGCGGCGGAACCGGTGACCTGGTGCTGTGCACCATCTTTTTCCCGGATCAGCTGGCCGTGGCTTACCCCATTTCTATCGCCCTGGCCAATCTGATCGATCCGCCCGCTACCATGGTCAATGCGGCGGGGGATTACGTGGTCTCCTTTATCGTATCCCGCTTTGTGGATGGGAAGGACTGGCTGCAAAAGAAGATAAAGAAGTAAAGACAACTTAAGTCGATACTGAAAAAGAGGTGATTTCCCGGGAACGTAAGGGAAATCACCTCTTTTGAAATATCCTTTGTTATACCTTTTTCTGTTTATTCTTACATTTCCGCACTGCATTTTCCGCAAAATCTTTTTTAAAACGTCCCTCCTGTATTTTTTTGACAAAATCTGAAAGTTTTCTGTGACGAATCGGCTTTCCCGCACCTATATAAGGTAGAGCACCTATTTACTATGAAACAATTACTATAACTTAGCCAAAAAGCGCAGACTTCCCCCTCAAACTTTTTTAGTGGAAATTTGGGCTTAACTGAAATGCTTATGCGGCAACTACAGGGGCTTCCCAGCCAAGCGCTTTTAACTTTTTGAGATACGCAGTTATCTTGCGTTCTTTATTAAACTGATTGTAATAATCAGACCCCAGATCCTTGAAAACAACACCATCCTTGAGGATGTGGTATATCGCTATCAACATGGAATGAGCTACTGCTACATATGCCCGCTTCTTTCCCCGGTGTGCACTGATCCGCATGAACTGCGCATAGAAGTATGATTTTGGTGTTAGTCAGCAAAAGGGTCGTTCGATCAGATCAGCAGTAAGCCAGCC
>JAJPYH010000239.1 GCA_021205045.1 Lachnospiraceae bacterium
GTATAGCACAAAAGCCATTATTTGGCCAGTTATTTATTTTATGTTATACTAGTGGTATGTCTCCGGCCAAGTGTAAGTCAGATCCTGTTGCGGCCGCGCCGATGGATCATAACTTCACTACGTTAACAGCCTGAGGTCCCTTTGCGCCTTCGGTTAACTCGCACTCTACCTTTGCGCCTTCCTCTAAGGACTTGTAGCCCTCCATCTTCAGGCCGGAGTAATGTACGAATACATCCTTGCCGGATTCATCAGTGATGAAACCGTAACCTTTTTGGTTGTTAAACCACTTTACTGTACCTTTGTTCATCTCAAGATACCTCCATAAAAAATACATTTTGATGTCACGTATATGGAGAAGCTGTTTGGAGCAATCCCCCCGTTACTCAAAACTATCCGCATTTTACCACATTTTTGGGAGAAAAGCAAGCTGATTTTTAGAGATTACAGGGGATTACAGCGTATGTGTAAAGTGCGTGAGCCACTCTTCCCAGGTGTGTTCCGGCGCTTTATCCAGGGAAAAAGAGTTGTAGTTGACACCGCCGGTGAGGAAAACCTTCTGGCCGTCAAAACGGATATTGAGTAAAAGTCCCTTTACAGCGGAGGCGGAAGAAACGGAGGCCAGCACCGCCCGGGTCTGATCAGCGCCAAGCTGCAGAGTCAGCCGGAAGGAGAGGGGGGTTTCTTCCCCCGGATGAGGGAGAAGAGGATGGGGCGCATCTGGCTGTAGGGCAGATAAACTTCCTTCTCAGGAATTGCCTCAAGATCCTCTTTCGTGAAAAAATCCCGGTTCAGATGGCCGTCAAATTCATAGCTGAGAGCCATCTGCAGCGTGCCCTCCACAAACAGAAAGGAATCGAAGGCAGGAGAGGTGAGAAGACGCCGCATGAAAACCTTTACTTCATCAATTTGCTGAGTGAACATGTTTTTCTCCTCCCGGAAAGCTGAAATCAGAAGTACAGCAGCCCTGTCTGAAATAACAGCGCTGCCAGCAGGGCACTCACTTGCACAAGACAGATCAGGGGCATGAACGCCTGAAAATACCAGTGATTGGTCTTGTGGTGAAAGACCAGCATGCCCGCCAGGGAGCCGATGCTGCCGCCTAACAGGGCTGAGAGAAAGAGGGAGGCCTCCGGAATCCGGAAAGCCCCCTTTTTCGCCTTTCTCTTATCCATTCCCATCATCCCAAAGGCAGCCAGTGTGACGAAGGCAAAATAAATCAGGATAAAGAAGCCGGGCTGCATTATTTCGTTTTTCCTTCCACTTCCATCATCTTCATGGCGCGCACCTTGCTGGGCAGACCGAACAGGGTGATAAAGCCCTCGGCGTCATGATGATCATACAGCTCGCCGGTGGTAAAGCTTGCCAGAGATTCGCTGTACAGGGAGTAGGGGGAGGTGGTGCCGGCCTTGATGATGTTGCCCTTATAGAGCTTGAACTTCACTTCGCCGGTGACGTACTTCTGTGTGGACTCAATGAAGGCCTGAATCGCTTCGCGTTTGGGGGTGAACCACTTTCCCTCATAGACCAGATCCGCGAATTTATTGCCCATTTCCTTTTTCAGAGTGTAGGTGTCACGGTCCAGGATCAGCTCCTCCAGCTGCTGATGGGCTTCCATCAGAATGGTGCCGCCGGGAGTCTCATACACACCACGGGACTTCATGCCCACCACGCGGTTCTCTACGATATCGATGATGCCGATGCCGTGCTTGCCGCCCAGCACATTCAGCCCCTCGATGATCTCGGAAACCTTCATCTCCTTGCCGTTTAAGGACTTGGGAACACCGGCCTCAAAGGTCATGGTCACATACTCGGGTTGATCGGGTGCCTTCTCGGGAGTCTGGGTTAAGACCAGCAGATGGTCATAATTGGGCTCCTGGGACGGATCCTCCAGTTCCAGTCCCTCGTGGCTGATGTGCCAGAGGTTTCTGTCACGGCTGTAGGAGGAGTCGGCGGAGAAGGGCAGGTGGATGCCGTGGGCCTCGCAGTAATCAATCTCTTCCTGGCGGGAGCTCATATTCCACTTATCATTTCTCCAGGCGGCGATGATCTTGATATCCGGCGCCAGAGCCTTGATGCCCAGCTCAAAGCGGATCTGATCGTTGCCCTTGCCGGTGGCGCCGTGGCAGATGGCGGTAGCGCCCTCCTTGCGGGCGATCTCCACCAGCTTCTTGGCAATCAGCGGACGGGCCATGGAGGTGCCCAGCAGATATTTATTCTCATAAATGGCATTGGCCTGTACGCAGGGGACAATGTACTCGTCGCAGAACTCATCAATCACGTTCTCTATGTAGAGCTTGGAGGCACCGCAGGACTTGGCCCGCTCCTCCAGGCCTTCCAGCTCCTCCGCCTGGCCGCAGTCGATGCAGCAGCAGATGACCTCATAATCAAAATTCTCCTTCAGCCAGGGAATGATGGCTGTGGTGTCCAGACCGCCGGAATAGGCGAGAATTACTTTTTCCTTCATAATAATCTCCTTTGTCTTTAGAACTTCATTAAAAGCTTCACCCACTATATACCATTCTATTCATAAAATCAAGCCCCAAAACAAAAGAAATGCAAAAAGTTTATATAAAAACTGCATAAAATAAAAAACATGTTGCATAAATGCAAAATCTGGTGTATAAACAAAAAGAGGGAAAGCAAAATGTTGCTATTCACAGCCGCTACCCCTCACATGCGCAAAAGCGACCGCTGTGCGTCAGGCGCGGAAAAAGCAC
>JAJPYH010000022.1 GCA_021205045.1 Lachnospiraceae bacterium
GAGCAGGAGCGTTACGTGCGCCGACTGGCTCAAAAATACGAGCTGTTAATCTCCGGCGGCAGCGACTACCACGGCGATGCCAAACCGGACATCGCATTGGGCACCGGATTTGGGAAGCTGTTCGTGCCACAGGAGGTGCTGGATATTCTGAAGCTGCACAGATAAAGGATTACCGGGGCTTTATGCTCCGGTTTCCTATGCCGGAGCATTTCTGCTATTATATGATCAAAGCGCCAAAAGGGTATGATACCATGGATAGCTTCGCAAAAAACGCTCTCGCAATTCCTTGTATCATTATATATTTAAGCTATAACCTGACGCATATGTTGAATATATTTTATCAGCCCATCTTCTGAATCAATCTTATATCTTTCACTTACTTCCTTATAATATTCCTGAATGCTGGCTTTCGAAATGATTTCATGCGACGGGATCGTATCCGAATACCCTTTTCTGGCCTCTTTCCATGGTTTTTCATTATGAGTTATCCTTTCAAGCACTTTTCCTCCATACAATCCAAATCTTCTTACCACAAGATCTATCACTCTTTTTTCATCAGCTGTCAATGCTTCAGCATTCCCGTCAAACATGGCAAATCTGGCATCCTCGATTGGATTATATTTAAAATCTCTGAACAAATCATAAACGTCTGCAAAAACCGGGCCATGGACCCAGGCTTCACAGTCCTCTGTAAATATTGCTCTGCCATACAACGCCAGATTTATGCCCTGAGCAAAATACAGAAGCTTTTGAAGTATCAAAGGCGTAACTTCTTCAAGGCTTTCAAATATATAGGAAATCACCCGGAGCATCTTCTGGGACACACAAAAAAGACCCTCCAGCTGTAATACCGCCTCCATTGCTTTTTTGTATGCGGCATCTGCAATTTTATCCTTATTCTGAATCAGACATTTTTTCATGTATGCAGGTGAAGACAGTGCCTTTCTCATTACATCTGAATATTCCTTCGAGGGAATCTGCCCTGAAAGATATCTGGAAATTGTAACTTCTCCAAACCCCAGTGCAAGCGAAAGCGGAGCTTTTCCAATCTTATACACTTTCATCAGTTTCTCAATATCGCCCACCGTCAGGATACTCTCTGCAGCCCGGTACTGTTCATCAATTTCCTGAATATTTTTGTCAATAAGTCCCGGCAAACTCATTTCCTCTCCGCACTCAGAACATACTGCAGAAGTAATGCTGAAAAGATAGGTTTTTCCTTTTATTTTTTTGGAAATATCCTTTTTCTTCAGGAAATACTCCGTATTTTTTCTGCACTCAATGCAGAAATCTGTTTTCTTTCTTTCCTCCATTTTGATATCCTCCATTTTTATGATAGTGCTATTTAAAATAATAGCTGAGCGGAAATCTCTGCTCATGAAAAGAGATTACCACAACATAGCAGTTTTCCAACTTGTTAAACTTTATGTAAAGAGAAACTGTCTTTTCTTTGTCGCCTGTTCTCTCCAAAAGCTTCACGTCCTTGCCAAACACATACAGTAATTCATGTTCAAAGCCTTTATGCTCGTTATGTAATACTCCGGAGAAATCCTCCGCTGTCAGATCAAGCAGAATGTCTTTTGCTCTGTTCTCATCTATTACATAATCCAGAAACAAGTCTATGTTAGCCTGTCGATTTCTATTTCTATCAATTCTGTAGCGATTATTTCTAACCGCTTTCTTTACCTCTGACAGATATTTTTCAATATCTTCCATCGTAACACTCAATATATTGTCCCCCCACACAAAAAATGATCGTTTTTTTGCTTTTCTCTATCACGATTATATTTCTATGATCGGCTTTTGTCAATACTCTATCATCGTTCTTTTCCACTCATTCCATTCTGACAAGCAAAAAGAGAGCCACAGAGTGACTCTCCCAGTGCAGTCCGGAAACATACACCTCTTTCATCGGATATAATATACAGCAGTCTCTCTCCCTTTCCTAAAAGGAACAAGTCCTGCCCTTTATTTATAACACTTCTTACAAGGTTCATATCCCAGCTCCTGTGCTCTTTCCAGAGTAACCTGAGTAGGATCTTTCATGTTACTGCATGTACTTTTGCTGTGGTATTTGGATCCGGTTTGAGGAATCCAAACCATGGTAGAGCTGCCGCTGTCAGTTGAGCTCGTTGCAGACGTTGAGCCTGTTTCAGATATTGAGCTCGTTGCAGACGTCGAACTCATTTCAGATGTTGATGAGATAGCAGATGATGAATTATCAGCATATGAATTGCTATCATCAGAAGAAGCAGCGGCAGAGGTAGCAGAAGTATCCTGAACACCTGCTTCTTCGTCAGAAGTCTGAGAAACCTGAGTTTCAGACACTACCTGCGCCTGAGATTCCTGAGCAGCTTCTGCTGTAGCAACTGCCGTATCTGCGGTTTCGGTTTCTTCCACTTTTTCGGCTTCCGACTCCGCAACCACAGTTTCGGCTTCTGTGGTTTCCGACACTACGACATTATTTTCAGCAGATTCTTCCTCTTCAGAAGCAATTTCTGCTTCTTCTGCTTCCATCTCCTCAGCAACAGCGGATATGTCTGAAAGATCAATATCATCATATTCGTCCGTAGAAACAGAGATTCCCGACTCAGAAGATATTTGAGTAATGTCATAATCAGCCTTATCACTACTGCTACAGGATGTAGTAGTAAAAATCATAAACCTGAATTATTCACGGTTCAGCTTGCAAAGCTGCTGAAACCCGCGTAGTTACT
>JAJPYH010000016.1 GCA_021205045.1 Lachnospiraceae bacterium
AGCCGAGACTCAATGTATGAAAGATATTCATTCATGTCCTTCCACTTATCTGAAAAAAAATATTCTTTTTTCTCGTCTTTAGAAACCAGCTTTTGAATATTATTGGTAAAAAAAGGAGGATATAAGTATATAAGATCAATTATATTTTCTTCTATCTTTTGTAATTCAATTTCTGCATCATTGCAATATACTCTGTTAAGTTCCATAAAATCATTCCTTCATATTTTCAAACAGGCCTCTTAAATCAATTTCTGTCATTTTACGTATATAATCCCATGCAGCTTTCCCTGAATAGTACTCTCCTCCAATATCCTCATATAATTTCTTCAAAGCTCCCTGAATACGAATAGCCTGATCTCTGTTAGGTTCAAAAAACATAATTCTTATTGGGATATATCCTGCATTCTTTATTACCTGCACTCGTTTATGTTCTTTTGAAATGTGATCACCATCTGTTGTAGCATCCTTCCACTTAATCTCATACGCATTATTCCCAACCAGACAGTCAATTTCAAAATGCTTTGGACTTTGATCAATTGTATTAAGCAGTTTCACCTTTTCCTGCGCATCTGGGAACTTTTCTTTAAAACAATTAATAGCCAGCTCCTCTAATAATGATCCGGCATATTTATACAGAAACCGACCTACATTTTGCTGAAAGTCTATCTCATAACCTTCCTGACTTGTAAACCCTAATGCATTATATACAAGGTAGTGTTCATTATTATCCTGCTCCATTTCTGTCTTACGATTCCGGATTTTCGTTTGAAGCTCGGTTCTGTATCTCATTATAATTTTATGCAGTCTTTCATCTCTATCCATAAATGATCCCTTCACAAGATATTGCTATATATTCCCTTTGTAGCTTTGGTTACTTATTCACCATCAGCTTCGTCATGGCCTGGTTAAGTCCGTCCACAGTCAGCTTATACATGGGAATCAGGCCCTTGATGGCAGTCTCCGCCTCTCTCCAGGGGGCGTCGCCGGGGGCCATCTTGGGGTTGAGCCAGACCACCTTTTTGAAATGCTTGGTCACCAACAGCAGCCATTCCCAGCCGGACAGACCGCCGTTGGGTCCGCGGTAATTGCCGGTGGTGCTGTAGAGCTCCTCCGGCGCCATGGCCGCATCGCCCACGATGATCACCTTGTAGTCGCTGTCCAGGTTTTTGAAGAGCCACTCGGTCTCAATCCAGTCGCCGTTCTCGCACTCCGGCGTCTTATAGAGGTGGGAATAAATGCAGTTATGAAAATAATAGGTCTTGACGTCCTTGTAATGGTTGGCCCTGTACACAGACTGAAAAATCTCATTCAGCAGGCTGCTGTAGGGAATCATGGTGCCGCCGGAATCCATTAAAAGCAGCAGCTTGACCGCATTCTTGCGGGGCTTTTTCATGACGATATGGAGTACGCCGCCCTGGTTGCAGGTTTTGTCGATGGTGTTGTCAATGTCCAGCTCCGTCTCCGGAATATCCAGCTTTGTGCTGAACTGACGCAGCTTTCGCAGCGCCATCTGAAACTGCCGGTTGTCGATAACCCGATCATCACGGAAATCCCGATACTTGCGGGCGCCCACCACGGAGAAGGCGGACTGATAGCCGGTGGCGCCGCCCACGCGGATGCCGCCGATGTTGCCGCCGGTATTGCCAAAGGAGGTCTTGCCCATGGTGCCGATCCAGTAGGAGCCGCCGTTGTGCTCGCTGTCCTGATCCCGCAGTCTGTCCTTGAAGGTTTCCTCCACCATTTCCTTGTCGATGGTGACCTCTTCTATCCGGTTCATCTCATGGAGCTGCATCTCGTGGAAGAGGTCGTTGATCTCCTCCTTGTCCAGCCATTCCAGCATGTTCTTGCTGATCTCGGTCTCCTTGTGGGCAGGCAGAAAGCACTCCTCAAAGGCCATGTCATACTTGTCAAACTCCGTCTCGGACTTCACAAGAATGGACCACCCCAGGTAGTAAAACTGCGTCATATTGCTGCCCGCCAGGCCCTTATCCAGAGCCTCCTGAAAGGTCAGCCACTCGCTCAGGGTCACCTTCAGACCCTTCTTCTTTAATGTATCAAAAAAATTCTGGAACATAAATACTCCCAACTGTGTTGCTCACAAACGCTCAGGACTTGCCCAGACAGAGTGTGAAAGCATATAAACTGTTGCGCGATTTCTACGCTATGAAGATGAGACCCAATGAAAAGTGGAAGCCTCTGCTGAACACTTTTCATGCTTTCGGGGGGCTCATCGGAATGTCCAGCGGAGCATAAGCGAAACAGTTTATATGCTTTCACGCGACCCTTTGGCCTGTTTCCTGGACATTTCCTTCAGAACTGGTTGATCTTCTGCTTCACAATATTCAGATCCTCATCCTTTTTCACAATGACCCCCACGAAGGGCAGCTCCTTCCTGATCTTCTCCACCGGAATGCTGCCCAGCTGCAGGGCGTTGATCCAGTCGATGAGCTCGGAGGTGCTGGGCTTTTTGCGGATATCCTTCATGGCGCGGATATCGTAGAATACCTTCATGGCGTCCTCCAGCAGGTGCTGCTCCACATCCGGGTAATGGGTCCTGACAATCTCCTCCATCAGCGCCTTATCCGGAAAATCAATGTAATGGAAGATACATCTGCGCAGGAATGGTCCGGCAGCTCCTTCTCGGCGTTGGAGGTGATGATCACGATGGGACGGTGCTTCGCCTTTACGGTGCGCTTTGTCTCATGAATATAAAATTCCATCTGATCCAGCTCCCAGAGCAGATCGTTGGGAAATTCCAGGTCCGCCTTGTCGATCTCATCGATCAGCAGAACCACCTGCTCCTCGCTCTCAAAGGCCTCCCCCAGCTTGCCCAGCTTGATATAGCGGGCAATGTCGTTGACGCCCTCCTCACCGAACTGTCCGTCATACAGACGCTGAATGGTGTCATACATATAGAGGCCGTCCTGGGCTTTGGTGGTGGATTTGATGTTCCAGATGATCAGCTGCTTTCCCAGAGAATCGGCCACGGCCTGGGCCAGCATGGTCTTGCCGGTGCCCGGCTCTCCCTTGATCAGAAGGGGGTTTTTGCAGGGCGATGGCTACGTTGACGCTGGCTAAGAGCTGCTCGCTGGCTACGTATTGGGATGTGCTGGTAAATGTGTTGTCCATAAAATTAGCTTACCTTTCTTTTATGCATTCAGGTTCCTTACAACTGTATTCCGCTTAAAATCGAAATCGTGGCGCTGGCTCCGATTCTGGAGGCGCCTGCGGCCACCATGGCCTCGGCCGTCGCTGTATCCCGGATTCCGCCGCTGGCCTTGACGCCCAGGCGGTCGCCTACGGTGGCGCGCATCAGGGCCACATTCTCAACGGTGGCTCCTCCGGTGGAAAAGCCGGTGGAAGTCTTCACGTAATCCGCTCCGGCTTCCTCGGAAAGCTCACAGGCTTTCACAATTTCATCTTTGGTCAAAAGACAGGTCTCCAGGATGACTTTCAGGAGTTTTCCCTGACAGGCGGCTTTGACGCTGCGGATGTCTTCTTTTACAAAGTCGTATTTCTGATCCTTGAGGGCAGCCACGTTCAGCACCATGTCCACTTCATCAGCTCCGTTTGCCACCACATCCTCTGTCTCCGCCACCTTGGCGGCGGTGCTCATCTGTCCTAAGGGAAAGCCGATAACGGAGCAGACTTTGACGTCGCTGTCTTTGAGCTGCTGCGCCACATACGCGGTATAGAAGCTATTGACGCAGACGCTCATGAAGTCATATTCTCTGGCTTCATCGCAGATTTTCTTCACTGACGCTTCTGAGGCGTCCGCCTTCAATATGGTATGATCAAAAAGCTTTGGCGATAGCATTTCTTAATTCCTCCTTCGATGTTTCGTCCAAAAATGCGCCATCCACGGCGTTGAGATATAATTGCTTTTCCTGTTCCGCAGTCAGGCCAAAGTGTTTCCGCACAAAGGCAACCTCCCGGGCCATGCTGGTCTGGGAAATGGTCATATTGTCCGTATTCAGCGTCACCTTCAGGCCCTGCTCCATATAGTATCTGACCGGGTGCTTTTCAATGCTCTCCACTGATTTACTCTGCACGTTGCTGATCACACAGCACTCCAGCACCACCTGTTTTTGTCTCAGTTCCTCTACCAGTGCCGGATCCTCTATGGCGTGAGTTCCATGTCCAATCCGTTTTGCCCCGAAAGCCAGCGCTGCCCGGATACTCTCCGGCCCCGCAGCCTCTCCCGCGTGGATCGTAAAGGGTACTCCCAGCTCTCTTGCCCGGGCAAACAATTCTTCATATCGTTCCGTAGGAAACAGAGCCTCCGCCCCCGCCAGGTCAAAGGCGCACACCCCCTGATGCAGATACTTTGCTGCCAGCTTAAGGGTCTCAAAATTTGCCGCCTCATTTCCATCGCCCCGCATGGCACACAAAATCAGCTGGGCCCTGATCCGGCCATCGGAAAGCCCCCTTTGAAGCCCTTCCAGAGCCGCAAGCACAGCCTCTTCCTGGGTCAGCCCCTTTTTCGTATGATGCTGAGGCGCAAACCGAAGCTCTGCATACAGCATGCCCTGCCCCTTCAGCGTCTCCAGAACCGCCTCCACAGCCTCCCTCAGACTGTCCTCCGTCTGCAGAATCTCCAGTGGAATCTCAAACCGCGCCAGAAACTCATTCAGACTGCCGCAGTCCAGAGGACACACGATCCGGTCCCGCAATTCTGCCTCGGATAAATCCGCATACGGCAGATTCTGCTTTTTTGCCTGTCTGGCAACCAATTCCAGAGGAAGCGATCCGTCAAAGTGTAAGTGAATATCAATCATAGCACACCGCAATTATCCTTTCAAACAATAAATACGGTTAAATTATTCCCGCCGAACCGGACACAGAAGCAATATATCCCTCTTCAAAACTCCAGGTTCTTCGGCCCAAATCCATGGGGCAGCAGTTCCTTGAGCCGATAGCACTTACAGTCCCCGGCCCCGGTTCCCAGGTAAATCTGAAACTCCTCATAATCGCAGAATTCCATCATCACCTGTCGGCACACCCCGCAGGGCGCCGTCCACACAAGCTCTCCGCCCTCAGGTCCCGCCACCACCGCGATGGCCTTAAAATCTCTGACGCCCTCGCTGACCGCCTTAAAAAAAGCCGTGCGTTCCGCGCAGCTTGCAGGTGTATGCCCGGCGTTTTCAATATTACAGCCGGTATAAATCTGCCCGTTTGAGCACAATAACGCCGCTCCCACCTGATAGTGAGAATACGGCGTATAAGCGTATGTCCGGGCCTTAATTGCCTTTTCAAAAAGGATTTCCGTTATTGTCTGTTCCATTTAGTACTACACTTTCCGATTCGATATGCCATGAGAGAAAACCATGACATATCGAATCGCATTCCATCTTTTTTCATTCTGCTGCGGACGCTTCATTTTCCATCCCTTAGCTACAGACGACTCATTTTCCATGCTGAAGCCGCATCCTGCAGCCGCAGATGATTATTTTTCCTTCAGATAGGGCTTGCCGCTGGCCGCCGGCACACTGCTCTTGCCCATAAAGAAGATCAGCGCCAGAATGGTCACCACATAGGGGATCATGGAAATCAGGTTGGGAGAAACCGTCACGCTGGAGTTGCTGCTCAGCAGTGTCTTAATGCCGCTGCACAGGCCGAAGATCAGGCAGCCCTTCAGGGTTCCCTGGGGGGTATACTTTCCGAAAATGACGGCAGCGATGGCGATGAAGCCCTGTCCTACGATCAGCGTGGGACGGAACTGATTCACCGTCGCCAGGGTAATGTAGGCGCCGCCCAGCCCTGCCAGAAAGCCGGACAAAATCACGCAGATATAGCGAATCCGATGAACATTGATGCCCAGCGTATCGCAGGCCTTGGGATGCTCTCCCACGGCGCGAAGCCGCATGCCGAAGCGGGTCTTGTAAAAGACAAACCAGGCCGCTGCCACCAGGATGAAGCACAGATATGCGGCAGCGTAAGTGCAGAATACATTATATCCAAAGGAGCCAACCGGGAATACACCCTCAAACAGCTTCGGCAGCTTGGAGCTGGTGTCAATGGGCGTGGTATCCGAAGAGTTGTTGAACATGGCACGGCAGATAAAAATGGCAAGTCCCGGCGCCAGGAAGTTGATGGCGGTACCGGAGATCGTCTGATCCGCACCGAAGGTAATGCAGGCAATGGCGTGAATCACAGCAACCAAAGCCCCCGCAATGCCCGCACACAGAAAGGCGAACCACCCGTTGCCGGTATACAGGGCCACCACGGAGCCTGTGAAAGCTCCCACAGTCATCATGCCCTCAATTCCGATATTTACAACACCGCTTCTCTCAGAAAAACAGGAGCCAAGACCCGCATACAAAAGCGGCGGAGTGGCCAACAGCATGGCGTTGATCACCAGACCAAGATTTGTAATCAATACACTCATTTCTTCTTACCTCCCTTTTTTCTGTTGGTCAAAAGGACCTTGAACACATGAGACACGGCGATAAATAGCACAATCACACCCATGATGATGTCGATCACTTCGCTGGGCGCGTTGATCAGCGTCAGCTTGGTGCCGCCGTATTTCATAACACCATAAAACAGGCCGGCAAAGATACAGCCTATCGGGTTGGAGGAGCCGATCAGAGCCACTGTGATGCCCTGGAAGCCGTAGCCCTCCTGCCCCGCAAACTGGCTGATGCGGTAGGACATGCCGCAAAGCTGCACCATGCCGCCCAGACCGGAAAGGGCGCCGGAAATGGCCATGGCCTTCAGAAACGCCGCGTTGGAATTGATACCGCCGTACTCCGCGGCATTCTTATTAAAGCCCACAGCGCGGAGCTGGTAGCCCAGGGTTGTCTTATTGATAATCACCCAGATGACCACCGCCACCACAACAGCGATCAGAATGCCCCAGTTGGTGTAGGAGCAGCCGGTCAGACTGGTAATCCATTCCGGACATACGATGGAGGCAGAAGACTGAATATTTTTGGTGGCCTCCACATTGCCTTCATTTTCCAGGAAGGGCAGGTTGACCATATAGTTGCTCAGATAATAGGCGATCCAGTTGAACATGATGTAGGAAAGCACTTCATTGATGCCCTTTTTGACCTTTAACAGACCTACAACAGCACCCCAGAGTCCGCCTGCCGCCATGGCAGCCAGGGCGCAGACAACCGCATGCAGCACCGGAGGAAGGGAAACACACACGCCCACCACACTGGCGGCCAGGCTTCCCACCACAAACTGACCTTCAGCGCCGATATTGAAGACGCCGGTCTTAAAGGAAAAGGCTACAGACAGGCCGGTCAAAATCAACGGCGTGGCGTACACCACAGACCAGGCGATGTATTTGGGCTTGCTTAAAGCTCCGGTGAGGAGCTTGCCGTAAGCGGCTACGGGACTGATGCCGATGATGGCTAACAGGATCGCTCCCACAATAAAGCCTACCACAATGGCAATGATGGTGTAGAGCACATTGCCGTCCGCAATGCTCTGTATCAGAGATTTTTTTCTTTATTCATGCTGTACACCTCCCGCCATCATAAAGCCAAGCGTTTTCTCATCCGCGTCTTTTCCGGGTACGGAGCCTGTGATCCTGCCTTCAAAAATAACTTCGATTCTGTCAGAAAGGCTCATGATCTCGTCCAGCTCGAAGGAGACTAACAAAACAGCCTTTCCCTTGTTTCTCTGTTCCACCAGATATTTATGTACAAACTCAATGGCGCCTACATCCAGGCCTCTGGTGGGATTAACCGCAATCAGAAGGTCGCTGTCGTTGGTCACCTCTCTGGCAATGATGACCTTCTGCTGGTTGCCGCCGGACAAAGTTCCTGCCGGATGCTGCTCGGTTCCTCTGGGACGGATGTCAAATTTCTCAATCAGCTCCGTCGCATGTTCTCCGATATTGGCTTTCTGCAGGAAAGCTCCCTTTGCAAAAGGCTTTTTCTGATAATTTTGTAAAATCAGGTTTTCAGCTACGGAAAAATCCAGCACCAGGCCGTACTTCTGCCGGTCTGCGGGGATGGAGGTAATGCCCAGGTCAAAAGCCCGTCGGGGCGTTACATTGTAAGCGTCCTGCCCGTTGACGGTGACACTGCCGGAGGTAGCTTTTTTGAGGCCGGTCAAAATCTCCACAAGCTCCGTCTGTCCGTTGCCGTCCACGCCGGCGATACCCACGATTTCACCGCTGCGCACCTGAATATTGAGGCCGCGCAGAATCTCGATATCGCGGTAATCGTTGCCGTGCAGATCCTTCACATCCAGCACCACATCGCCGGGGGTTTTGTCCGGTTTATCCACCGTGAAGGAAACATCCCGGCCCACCATCATGGCGGCCAGCTCGTTCTCATTCACCTTGTCCACATCCACGGTATCAATGTATTTACCGGCGCGGATGATAGTACACTTATCAGCGCAGGAGGTAATTTCTTTTAATTTGTGGGTAATCAGGATCACAGACTTGCCGTCCTTTGTCAGACGGCCGATGGTCTCAATCAGCTCCGTGATCTCCTGGGGGGTCAGGGAGGCGGTGGGCTCATCCAGAATCAGGATGTCGGCGCCGCGGTAGAGAACCTTTAGGATTTCCACCCTCTGCTGCATACCTACACTGATATCCTCGATTTTGGCGTCCGGGTCGATGGCCATGTTGTAGCGTTTGGAGATCTCCACTACTTTTTCCCTGGCACTTTTCAGGTCCACCGTCAGACCCTTGGTCGGCTCCGTGCCCAGAACGATGTTCTCCACCACTGTGAAGGGCTGCACCAGCATGAAGTGCTGATGAACCATACCGATGCCCCTTTCGATGGCTTTGTTGGGACCATCCATGACCACCTTTTGTCCGTTGATGAAAATTTCGCCCTCCGTTGGCTGGTACAAGCCGTAGAGCACGTTCATCAGCGTGCTTTTGCCCGCGCCGTTTTCGCCTAAGATCGCATGTACCTCGCCTTTTTGTACGGTCAGGTTGATGTGGTCGTTGGCGACGAAATCGCCGAATTTTTTGACGATTCCTTTCATCTCAACGGCGGCGGTTTTCTGTTCGTTTCCCACCTGTTTTCCTCCTTACGTGTGCTATGCTGATGTGATTATTGCAACAGTTTCCGGAGATATCGTTGAAAAAAAGAACGGCGAAAAACTCAGCGTTAATCTTCGCCTTATCTTTTTTTCAACGACATCTCCTGCTTACCTGCAATTATTTTGAATCATCTTCCGAGGGGTCGGCTCGCTGCCGGTATTTTATGCAGATGTCATTACCTGCTTACATACAATCTTTTGAATCATCCTCCGAGGAGTCGGCTCGCTGTTGGCATTTTGTGTTACTTTAAATTACTATAATCTCCCGGAACCCGGCTTGCAGGGCGCATTGGCGCATGTTTTCCATGTAGTCCGCGTCGGGCTGGGGGTAGTGTCTGTATTGGGGTCTGACGCCGTTTGGTCTGAAGGCGATCAGTTTGTAGCGTAAGGTAGCGATGTCCATGTGGGGCTTCAGGAAGTCGGCGATCTGCTGAATGATGGCTTCGCCGTCGTTTAAGCCGGGTACCATGACAGTGCGGATCTCGGCAAGCTTGCCGGTGTCCGCAAGATAGGCGGCGTTTTGCAGCACCTGAGCGTTATCGAAGCCGGTGACTTTTGTGTGTTCCTCGCTGTCGAAGGACTTAATGTCCAGCATGACGCCGTCGGTCACAGCCATTACCCGGGACATGGCTTCATAGGGAAGCATGCCGTTGCTGTCCAGGAGGGTATTCAGACCCGCTTCTTTGCACAGTACAAAAAACTTCGCCAGAAAGTCCGGATACAGGGTACATTCTCCGCCGGAGACAGTGACTCCGCTGATATAAACAGCATATTGCCGCACTTCGTCATAGACCTCCTGAGCAGTCATCTCCCGGATCCGGGGGCTGGCGTTATGGGGACAGAGGCGGATGCAGGTATCGCAGCGCACGCATTTCTCAGGCGCAAATTTCACCCTGCCGTCCTCTATGTACAGAGCATGGACGGGGCATTTCTCCACACAGAGACCGCAGCCGATGCAGAGCCGTCTGGTCTCCGGGTTGTGGCAGTAACGGCAGTCAATATTGCAGCCCTGCAAAAAGACCGCGGTGCGATTACCCGGCCCGTCCACGCAGCTGAAGGGAATGATCTGATTGACCGGATACCTGCGTTGTACAGGATCCCCTTGAGCAACAGGATATTGCTGATGGGCGGAATCACACTTTTCCATGGATTAACGGACCTTTCTTTCCAGTATTCTGCCGTTCTGCACGGCTCCGGTGCCGAGCTGGGTGGTATTCTGTAATACTCTCTCGCCCCTCTGGTACTTCTCAATTTCCGATCTCTTGACCAGATAGCCGGTGATGCGGATCACATCGCTGTCCTTGTCGTGGAAGGACAGGTAGCGCAGATTCTTTTTGAAGGCGCCCTTGACCACATCCAGAATGAACTGGGGGTTCTTACGGGCGGTCATCTCCATGGGGAAGATGTCTCCCGTGCCGGATGGGAAGTATTTGTGGAACAGGCTGCAGTTTTCCAGATGCTCAAAGAGGGTATCCGGCTCCTCCCCGATGGGAATCCGGGTGCCGGGGGTGATACCCACGTCCTGAGCGATGCCCACCTGGGCGTGCAGCAGATAATGTCCGCCTGTGGCCTCACAGTAGGGCGCCTCATGCGCCTGATTAAAGGCGTCAATCTGATCCATGATCTCCACGCCCAGCTGATCCGCCTCGGCACTGTGTCCGAAACGGCCCTGTTTTCCTTCTTTTTCAAATAAAATATTGACGGCGTCCGCCAGCCCCACCAGGCCGTACATGGCAGTAAAACGATCCCGATGAATCAGTCCCTCTTTCGCCAGAAAATGATGCTCAAAGAAACCGCTCTCCTCCACGATAAAGCGAACCCTGGAATCCATATAGCGGGCCTGCAGATCCATGACCTTCGGAAGCACATTTTCCTTAAAATCCTGAATATTCTCCGCCCTCTTTGCAATATTGCCCAGGATCAGACGGCACAAAGTATAGGAGCCGCCGCCGCAGAGAAGTCCGTTGTAGCAGCTGGCGATCACATAATCGTCCCCCAGCTCGGAACGAAACATTTTGTGGTTGGCAAAGCTGGGCTTGGCGCTGCGCAGGCAGGTTTTCGCCGCCTCAATAGCAAAGTCATCAGGGGTAATGTCCTCATCGTACTTTAAGGAAATATTGGGAACCGCCAGCTCCAGATCCCGCTCTGCCTTCAGAATCAGGCGCCCGGCCCTTGTGGCCTCCGGCCCCAGATTGGCGTGGGAGAAGGAATCCAGTACAGTTCTGTCAATATGTGTCAGGAATAACTTCAGATGCTTGATGACCAGATCGTCATCCATGTCCGTGATGAACGGGTCAAGAAGCTTGTCCAGAGCACCCACATACACCGGATAATTGGTGATGCTGGGCACGTGCTTGTAGATGATCAGCAGATTGTTGATCGCTTCAAAGAAATCGGTGGGCGGTTTTAACTGCAGGAACTCACTGCCCTCCGCGAAAAATTTGTCATAATCAGGAATGATGTAGCGGGGACGCATGGGCGCGTGCCCCTCATAAAGATCGCAGATACACTGCTTTCCGGGAACAGGCTCCAGATACTCCATCAGTCCCTCCGGCAAATCCAGCACTTCCATCAGTGAATCCGCCTGATTGGCCAGATTGGTCAGCTTCTGCTCATGAGTCAGGACGGGGCTTTCAATGATGTCCAGAATATCCTTTCTGGCCTACTCCACTCTTTCCATCGAAATCGGTCTCATATATTACCTCCCCGTTTAGCTTTTTCTCTATTAGTAGATTACTATGCTCTATTATAAACAAAACCTCACAGAAATGCAAAACATTTCTGTGAGGTTTGTTAAGATATTTTTTACAAATATTTTAGCTGCGGATTTTCGAAGATTAATCCAGCTCGTAAGCGTCGCCGTAAGAAGCCTCAAACTCCTCCTGAGTCTTCGGAACCACGATGTCGCCGGCAATGATCTGCTCCTTGAGCTCTTCTACTGTGGTCAGCACGTCATCCGGAAGCAGGTCTGTGGTGGGAGCGATATCAACGCCCTCGCTGGACAGATCGTAGGTATGCACGCCGGAAGTGAAGTTGCCTTCATAGGCCTCCAGTCCGATCTCATAGGAAGCGGTATCCACACGCTTCATGGCGGAAGTAATCACGTTCTCGGGAGCGTAGCTTGACTGGTCAGAGTCTACGCCGATGGCATAGATATTAGCTTCCTTGCAGGCCTCAATGACACCAAGACCGGTGCCGCCGGCTGCGTGGAAAATTACATCCGCGCCGTTGGTGATCTGCGCATTGGCTAAAGATTTGCCGGTAGCGGAATCGCCAAAGGAGTTGGCGTTCGCCTGAAGAACGGTGGCATCCGGATTGGCATCCAGAACGCCGGCCACATAGCCATAGCCGAACTCATTCATGGTGGTGGTGCTCATGCCAAGCACGAAGCCTACCACATTGCTCTCCGTCATCAGACCGGCCACATACCCTACCAGGTAGGAAGCCTGGGACTGTTCAAACATCAGGCAGGCCACATTGTCCTTGTCCGCGTTGGTGCTGTCATCAATGATGGCAAACAGAACATCCGGGTTGGCATCAGCGGCCTCGCCGATGGCGTCCGCCAGCATGTAGCCTACGCCGATGATCAGGTCATAATCCTCATCCAGGAAAGTCTCGATGTTGGCCGAGTAATCGGAGTCAGTAGCGGACTCCAGATAATTCACCTCGATCACATCAGCGTAATCCTCACCCAGCTGGGAAAGGCCTTCCCAGGATGACTGGTTGAAGGAACCGTCGTTCACTCCGCCGGTATCGGTTACCATACCGATCTTGTACGGCTCGTCAGAGCTGGTAGAATCGGAAGTGGAACTGGAAGTGGAGCTGGAGCTGCTGCCGCAGGCGGCAAGACCAAGTACCATGACTGCGCACAACGCGAAAGCCAAAAGTTTCTTTCCCATTTTTTCCCTCCTAAAAGTGTAATTTGTGCTGCTCAGCAGCTGTCCGCTGATGTCAGGCAACCAAAAACCGGACTCAGACGCGCAGCCGCCTGTGAGATAAAAAATTTACACCTCACTGACACAGATTTTACACGCATTGACTTTTTTCGTCAACTGATTTATTCGGGATTTTTGGCAATTTCTTTTAATATTTCCATAAATATACTGAACACAGGCTTCCGTATACAGGAACTTCTATATACAGGGAACTGATTACAGCAGTTCAAGAACAGATTTTCCAATGGTATTCTCCGGCATGGTAACTCCAAAATTATCCGCCGCCGAGCATCCGATGACTGCAAAGGTATCCTGTGCCGGCAATGGGCCGCCCTCTTTCATTTCCTTTGACCAGGCCAGGAAGGGCACCTTCTCCCTTGTGTGATCCGACCCTGTGTAGGTGGGATCGTTGCCGTGATCCGCCGTAATGACCACAAGATCCTCCGGTCCCATGGCCTCCATAAACTGTCCCAGTTTCACGTCAAAGCGTTCCATCTCCCGGGCATATCCCAGAGGATTCCTTCGATGCCCCCAGAGAGCGTCGAAATCCACCAGATTGGTAAAGCACAGACCTGTAAAATCTTCGGAAAGCATGTCAATGGTCTGCTCCATGCCGTGAACGCTGCTCTTGGATTTCAGAGCCTTTGTGATGCCCTGTCCGCAGAAAATATCGTTGATCTTGCCGATGCTGATCACATCATACCCGGCATCCCTTAAGGCGTTGAGCGCCGTCGGCCCGTAAGGCTCCACCGCGTAATCGTGGCGGTTGGCAGTGCGCACAAACTCTCCCTTATGTTTTCCCACATAAGGTCTGGCAATGACTCTGCCTACCTTCCACTCCTCCCGCATGCACAGTTCCCTGGCGATCTCACAGCAGCGGTACAGATTCTGCAGATCGAAGGTCTCCTCATTGCCGCAGATCTGCAGCACACTGTCGGCAGAGGTATACACGATCATGGCGCCGGTGTTGATCTCCTCCTCCCCCAGCTCCTCCAGAATCTCCGTGTCGCTGGCGGATTTATTGCCGATTACTCTCTTCCCGCAGCGCTTTTCCAGCTCCGCAATCAGTTCCGGCGGAAATCCTGTATCCGTAAAGCTCTTGAAGGGAGCCGTAATATGCAGGCCCATCATCTCCCAGTGCCCCGTCATGGTGTCCTTGCTGACGCTGCGCTCGTAAAGCTCCGCGTACCTGCCCAGAGGCTTCTCCACCGGCGTCACCCCCTTCATGGGATGCAGATTGGCCAGCCCCAGCCGCTGCAGATTCGGAATCTCAAAGGTCTCCACACTGTCCGCAATATGCCCCAGCGTATCCACCCCGATATCGCCGTAATCCGCGCTGTCAGGCATGGCTCCGATTCCCAGGGAATCTATCACGATCACAAATATCCTTTTATACCTCATATTCTACTAACCATCCTTCTTAATCCAATCAACTATCTACATTCATCTTCCAAATCGCAAAAGCCGCGAAACAGTTTATCCGTCTTCGCGCGCCCCCTTTGCGTCTTCTTTTATCAGCAGCCTCACAGCCTCCACCGCCGTCCGTATGGCCAGATCCGTATCATGCACCTGCTGATTGTCAAGCCCCAGTCGCTCCCGCTCCTGATTGGCCACCGCCAGCAGACAGGTCCCCGTCCTTGCCCTCAGATAGCTGCCTACAATAAACATCGCCGCGGATTCCATCTCGCTGGCCTTGCAGCCCATCTTCAGCCAGGCCTGCCACTTTTCCATCAGCTCATAGCCCGCCGGCAGCTTCTCCGGCTCATGCTGCCCATAAAAAGCATCCTTACACTGCACCACCCCGGTATGATATGCTGCCCCCAGCTTCTGCGCCGCCTGCACCAGGGCATTGGTCACTGTCAGATCCGCCACCGCCGGATATTCTATGGGCGCGTACTCCTTGCTGGTGCCCTCCATCCGAATGGCGCCGGTAGCAATCACAATATCGCCGCCTCTCACATCAATGTCCATGCCGCCGCAGGTTCCCACCCGGATAAAGGTATCCGCGCCGCATCTGCTCAGTTCCTCCATGGCGATGGAAGTGCTGGCTCCGCCGATGCCGGTGCTGGTCACACTGACCTTCACGCCCTCAAGACTACCCGTGTAGGTCACAAACTCCCGGCTGTCAGCGATCAGCGCCGGGTTGTCAAAATAGGCTGCGATCTTCGCGCAGCGTTTGGGATCCCCAGGCAGGAGCACATATCTGCCCACCTCTCCGGGTCCTGTCTGAATATGATACTGCTTTCCGCTTCCCTCTGTATAATCAATCATTTCACCCTCCTGTGGCTGTAAATCCTGTATATTTCCATCATCAGATTCACATGAACTGACGTTATCCGTCCTCTCCGGTCAGATTTCCACCGGCGCCATCCTCTGCCACGCCACTGGTATTGCCGGTGCCGTTCTCCGTCCCGCCATTACCAGCCTCTGTTCCGCTGTCCGTACCGCTTCCGTCCTCCGCCCCGTCATCCTGCGCGGAATCGCTGTAGATCGTACCAATGGAATTACTGATGGTAGTGGGCGTACGCATTTCCTCGGTATCCAGCTGATTTTGCTCATAAATCCACATACCGCTGCTCAATGCCGTGGTGGCAGCAATGACCATCAGCGCGGCAGCCAGAAAAGTCAGAATATTATATTTCATCGTCCCGATCAACCTCCTTTGGTAAAGTGACAGTCACCGTGGTACCCACTCCCACCTCAGATTCAAATTCCATGACGCCTCCATGCTTTTTCACAATCAGCGCACACAGACTTAAGCCAATTCCGGCGCCCCCGTTGGAGCGGCTTCTGGCCTTATCCACCCGATAAAAAGCGTCTGTAATATGGTCAAGCTCCTGCTCCTCCATGCCGATGCCATGATCCTGCACCGCCAGGCAAACGCAGTCCTCCTCTTCCCAGATATACAACTGAATGGCAGAACCGCTCTCACTGGCCCTGGCCGCATTCTCAATCAGATTGCGGACAAGGCAGATAAGCATTGCCCTGTCTCCCATAAAGGAGATGACGCCCACACTTCTCTGCAGGCGAAGCCTCTGTTCATGAAGCGTTCCCTCCAGCATACTGGTAATGTCCTTGACAAAGCCGTCGGCGTCGATCTCCTCCCGGTTCAGCTCATCCTCCCTGTAAATCGCCATGGTCAGAAGCTCCTGCCCCATGTGGCTTAAGCGCTTGCTTTCCATCATAATATATTCCAGGGCGTCCAGCCTCTCCTCCTCCGAGCAGTGGGCCTTCTCCAGATACTCCGCATAGCCGTAAATCGAGGTCAGAGGTGTGCGAAGCTCGTGGGCCACATCGTCCACCAGCTGCTGCTTGATCTCATTTTCCTTCTGAAGCTTTTCCAGCTGGGTCTGAATCTCCGCGGCCATCTCGTTGAATCTGTCAGTCAGAAGAGCAATATCATCCTTTCCCTCCACTTCCACAGGCTGCCAGGGTTCTCCCCTGCGCATCCGCTCCACCTCTGTGCTCAGGCGGTTCAGCGGATATGTCATTTCATAAAGCAGCAGATACAAAATCAAAGCCAGTACAACAGAGCAGCTTAAGCTGATCACCATAAATACTGTCTTTAAATTCTCCCAGAGCTGATAAAAATCATCCAGAGGCTTGGTATAATACAGCTGATAGCCCTCGTAAGGCGTCTCCAGAAGCTCCGTCACATACAGGATCGGGGAGTCTCCTCCCATATACACCTGGAGAAGCTGCTGGCCCATGGTCACATTCTCACTGACATCCACATATCTGATCTCCACAGTGACGCTGGAATCCTTGTCAGTCATATAATTGATATATGTCTGGCTGACCTCCTCCACGATGCCTTCCCGCAGCTGCTGCACGCCCGGCAGGGATTCGATGTCCCTGACAATGGTATGGCAGAGCATGTGAACCTCGTCCGAAGCCTGATTCTTGGCTGCCTCTATATTATAATCAAACACCATTCTGGCGCCCATGAACAGTCCCACATCCAGAACCGGCAAAAATAAAAGCAGCGCCGTCATATAAATTTTCTGCCAAAGCTTCATACAGTCGTCTCCAACCATTATTCCGGTTACATACAGTTATCTTCAGCCGATATCCTGACTTCATTAAGTCATCTCCGGCCAATATCTGAACCTCATGCCATTATTTTCAGCCAATGCCCGAACCTCATGCCGACATTTTCAGCCCATACATGAATCTCACACCGTTGTCTCCAGCCGGTAGCCCAGCTTGTACAGAGTCTTGATCTGATTTTCCCAACCCAGCTTTTTGCGAAGCTTCACGATATGGACGTCCACCGTCCTGGCGTCGCCCTCAAAGTCATAGCCCCAGGCCATATTCAGAAGCCGGTCCCGGCTTAAGGCGATATTGGCGTTGCGGATCAGCACCTCCAGAAGAGACCACTCCTGAGGCGTCAGGGTAACCTCCTCCCCGTCCTTTGTCACCCTCTGGGAGACCAGATCCACTGTCACTCCCGCCAGTTCAAAGGTGGTGGCATCCTTTTTGTACCGTTTCAGGATCAGATTGACCCTAGCGATCAGCTCCAGCATGTCGAAGGGCTTCACCAGATAATCCTCGGCCCCGCTGGTCAGTCCCTTTAATTTGTCCTGGATGCCATCCCTGGCCGTGACGAACATGACAGGCACGTCATGAATCTCCTTGATGATATCAAGCCCGGACATATAAGGCAGCATAATATCCAGAATCACCAAATCAAGATCAGCCCTGGAGTCTAAAATCTCCAGGGCCTGCTTACCATCAAAAGCCTGCAAAACCTGGTGATTTTGCAGCACCAGGTTTTGTTTCATCAGTTGGTTGATGGGTTTCTCATCTTCTACAATTAATATACGGGCCATGTTTCCCTCCCGATTTCATGATGCAGAGGCGGCATCATCATGTTCTTCTGTCGCTTTCCTGCTTTCATTCTATGCCGGTCAGCCGGCATATATTCGCTGCGTATTCCGCGCCTCTGAGTCGGAATGCGTAATAAATACCAGTGGATTCCCAATCCGTTATTCCCGGATGTATGGAGCCGTGTACTCCGCGATGGTGGCGCTGATACTCTGCAGATTGTCGCTGACCTCATAATCCGTCTGTCCGAAAAGGACCTCATGTACATAGGATGCCGTCGCCGTCAGATCCGTGGTCACGATGCTGTCGCCGCAGCTTAAATCCGCGAACACTCTCTGATCAGCGGTGGGCACACCGCCTTCATCGGTGATATTATACTCCGAGATCTGCCCCGCCAGCTCGATCATATCCTCAATATCCACGCTGGTAGCGATATACTGGGCACCCACGTTGACGGCTTTGGTCAGGGTCGCCACATCGGTCTGCTGGGCCACCTCCATGATGGCCATCAGCACCTCACGCTGTCTGGCCGTCCTGGTGAAGTCGCTGCCCGCGGTGGCTCTGATCCGGCAGTAGGCCACTGCCTGCAGACCGTCCACCAGCTGGTATTCGGCCTCCGTGATCTCCGTGTAGCTGATATCCAGATCCACCGCCATACTCAGCTGATAGCCGTTCACGTACTGGATCTCCTCCTCGTCAATCTCCAGATAAATGCCGCCCAGGACATCAATGACCTCCTTGAGCCCCTCAAAGCCGATGGCCACAAAGTCCGTGATGTCCAGGTCAAAATTGGCGTTCAGCATGCTGATGGCCTGCTGGGGGCCTCCTCTGGCGTAGGCCGCGTTGCACTTGCTGTAGGTGTCATCCCCAAGGTTCAGATATGTATCTCTGTAAACACTGAGCAGCTTGACCTCTCCGGTGTCCTGATTCACACTGGCTATGATCATAGTATCGCTTCTTGTGTTTTTCGTCAACTCCCCAACTGTAGAATCCAGACCAAATAACGCAATATTGCGGTAGCCCTTCATCTCCTCACTTTCCTTAACCTCCTCCTGGATTTGTACCTCCTCCTCCGGGATATCCACCTTGGTCACTCCCTCGGTGGCGCTGGTCAGGTGCACTACGTTTTTGAGAATCAGGATTACCGCAAATAATACTGCCAGTTCCAGTCCAAAAATGACAACCTTCAGTTTTTTCTTCATCTCTCTTACCGCCCCAATCGAAATAGTATAACATAAAATAAATAACTGGCCAAATAATGGCTTTTGTGCTATACT
>JAJPYH010000023.1 GCA_021205045.1 Lachnospiraceae bacterium
CAGTCAGGGCTAATGTTAAAGATTTTTCGGGACATTTTCAAAAATGCTTGACAGATTCGCAATATAGAAACGGGCGGTGAATATTACTGGTCGTAACCGTGCTAACTCAAAAGAACAGGCAGTTTATTTTTTAGGATTCGTTTTCGGACATACCGGCGGCTGTGAATAGTATGGAAGGCAATTGGGGCATAATGTCTGTAAAGAGCGCGGAACAAAATATGAGGGAATGGAAAAGGGAAAGAGCTAATGAAACATTTCCGGGTTTCCGTTTCTGCGCAGGATATTTTGGAGGACTTCATCATGGCATTAAGTGAGATCAAAAACAGAAAAAGGTGTATTTCTCTGAATGGACCGGTATATATCAGGCAGTCGGGCTGCGTGACCGGTCCCAAGGAGGGCAGGGGAAGCCATTTTGCGGACGGGTTTGACCTGGTCTGGGAAGATGATCTTGGAGGAGAGAAAAACTGGGAGGAGGCGGAGAGCGCGCTGATGAAGCAGGCGGTGGAAATCACTCTCGCAAAGGCAGGGCTTGGAGCGTCGGATGTGGATTGCGTGTTCGCGGGGGATTTGCTCAGCCAGTCTACGGCCAGCTCCTATGGGCTCAGCGGACTGGGCATTCCACACTATGGGATTTTCGGAGCCTGTGCCAGCAGCGGGGCCGCGCTGGCGCTGTCCGGTATGCTGATTGACGGAGGCTATATTGAGAGGGCGGTTGCGGCGGCCAGCTCTCATTTTGCCAGTGCGGAGAGAGAATTCCGTTTCCCCCTGGGATACGGCTCGCAGAGGCCCCTGTCCGCGTCCTGGACAGTCACCGGCTGCGGTGCTTTTTTGCTGGATCGGGATGAGATCGGAGAGCCGCTTGCAAAGATCACAGGGGTGGTCATGGGGGAGATTGTGGATCCTGGAATCACCGACGCCATGAACATGGGCGGATGCATGGCTCCTGCCGCCGCACTGACCATCACCTCCGCTTTCAGGGAGTTTCCTTATCTTCTGGACAATTATGACCAGATCATCACCGGCGACCTGGGGGAGGTGGGAAGCCAGGCATTGGCGGATCTGCTGCTGCAGCAGGGGTATGACATCGCGGAGCGGCATATGGACTGCGGCCTTTATATGTATGACAGAGAGAAGGAGGATGTGCATGCCGGGGGAAGCGGATGCGGCTGCAGCGCGGTGATGCTGGCGGCCTTTATTCTGCCGAAGATCAAAAGCGGGGACTGGAGACGGGTGCTGTTTGTACCCACGGGTGCTCTGTTGAGTAAGGTGCGGACCCAGGAGAAGATGTCGGTGCCGTCCATTGCCCACGGGATAGTGATTGAGAGGGTTTGACAAGCCGGGGACGCGAGTATATACTGAAAATACGGGCATAGTACAGGTATGTGGAATTGCATTACAGGGAGGACAAAGATGGAGCGTTTGATGGAGTTTAAGATGGAGCGCCAGGGGCTTCTGGAGATCGGGCAGAGGGTCACCGTGACGGAGGGGGTGCTGCCCAGCAATTATTATTATACGATTGATCCGTCTCTTGCCATGTCGGGAAATTTCCCTTTCAGGGAGAGGATGCTGGCCAGAGAGGGCGTGGTCAGAAATATTGAGAAAAGGCCCCGGGGGTATTATGTGACCTGCGCTTTTGAGGAGCCTGAGAGTATATAAAATGAATTCATGGGAATACTGTCAATGAAAGCTTATGGAAGGCTGTACAGCAGCTATTGATAAAAGGACCGAGGCTTTGGAAATTGTATGACAAACCGGAAACAGGCCGGGGCATTCCGGCTTCAAACCGGGTATCAATTGGGAGTAGGACTATGGAATATGTAAGCGCGTTTGTGGTGGGCGGGATCATCTGCGCCCTGGCACAGATTTTGATGGAAAAAACGAAGATGCTGCCGGGGAGGATCATGGTGACCTTAGTAGTGACCGGCGCGGTGCTGAGCTTTCTGGGCTTATTTGAACCGCTAAAGGAGATCGGCAAGGCCGGGGCCAGTGTGCCGCTTCTGGGTTTTGGACACCTGCTGATGAAGGGTGTGAAGGAGGCGGTGGACGAGCAGGGGTTTCTGGGGCTTTTCACCGGCGGGTTTAAGTCGGCTGCAGCGGGCTGCAGCGCGGCGCTGATTTTCGGGTATCTGGCGGCGCTGGTTTTTAAGCCGAAGATGAAGAAATGACGGAAGCATGTTTGGGTTTGTGGTCTCTGTACAGGCAAACGGCGGTTGAATGAGCGAAGAGACAGCTCATAATGGCGGTTGAAAGAGTAAAAGGGGCAGCAAAAAGGCGGGTGCGCTGATAAATCAGTACACCCGCCTTTGCTGTTGTCTACCAGACGCAGACACCAAAGCTCTTATAATATTTTTCCAGCATCATTCTGATTTTCTTCAACATTTTCATTTCCTCCTTTCGGGACGCCCCGCACGGGGCTTTTGTTTTGCCTGGGCATCAGCGGCGGTTTCACTGCTTTTGCTTTGGCTTCCTTGTTTTTCTTTCTGGTTATAAGATATCATATTGACGTGTCAGAGTAAAATACATATAATAAAACCGTCACGATACTTTAAAAGTATTATATTGAACGATAAAAATGGTTTTGTTTTCAATAAGATGTAAATGATCTAGCAGGGAATGTTTTCGATGAGACAGATATGAAATGACGTCCAGGAGAATGGAAGTATATGATCGCATGAGCCGGTCAGAA
>JAJPYH010000264.1 GCA_021205045.1 Lachnospiraceae bacterium
GTAGGTTTTGCAAGCCTTTATTTGCGGGCATTTGGAACATCGAATTTAATTCTATTTCCTCTGTCTGTATTTTTCGAACGTAATTTTTGGCTCGTCCGATGGCGCGGTTCATCCGCAGACAGGGAGTCTTCCATTATGATTCCTCCGCCGGGAGTTCGGCGGGAACGTCGATGTCGATGCCCAGCTCTCTTGGGAGGAAGCGGGGGCATACGTTTTCGCTGGAGACGATCACGGAGGCGGCCAGGCGGGTGCCGATCTCCACCGCCTCCTCCAGGGTTTTGTGGTAGGTCAGGCCGATGACCAGGCCGGAGCAGAAGGCATCCCCGGCGCCGGTGGTGTCTTTCACCTGGACCTTCATGGATGGACAGAAGCCTTTGTGACCATTCTCGTCCACGTAGACACAGCCCTTGCTGCCCATGGTCACCACCATGGCACGGATCTGGGCGTTTCTGACCTGCTCGGCCAGGGCGTCCTCCATCTGCTCCGGCTCCACATTGCTGTAATCCTTCGCAAACAGGATGCCTGCCTCCTGCTGATTGCAGACAAAGCAGTCCAGCCGTTTGATGAAATCCCTGCGTTTGATGGCAATGCTGATATTGGAGACAATGGCGTAGACCTTTTTGTGATATTTTTCCGCCAGCTCAAAGACCTTTTTGACAATCTCCTTGTGGATGTCAATCTCCACCACAATGGAGTCGGCGCCTGCAAAAATCTCATCCCCGTGCTTTTCCAAGGTTTTCAGTATGGGCATCAGATTGGGTCGCTGGGAGATGGACCCGGCCACGTCGCCGGTGGTGTCAAACACGGCCAGCCAGGTGCCCATGCCCTGGGGAACGGTGCGGATGTATTGGGTGTTGACCTTGTGCCTCTGCAGCTTGTGAACCACGTCCGCGCCCATGGCAGTATTGTCCACCAGACTGACGAAGGTGGGGCGAAGCTCCACATTGGCGATGTTTTTCACCACGTTGCGGCTGACGCCGCCGTGAATGTATTCGATGGTACCGGCGTTTCGGCCGGTGGGGATGTAATTATCCTGGGGGAAGCCTTTGATGTCGACGAAGACGGCTCCGATGACGACAATGCCCATCTTTGGTACCTCCTGTAATAATTGTCTCAAGAATGTATTCAACATCTCTGTTGATTTGATTGGGTCTATTCTACCAGAAATAAAAAGCAATGTCATTGCATTTCTTTCATTCCGCCAGGAAAATCAACCTGCCTGTACATCATTGCGAACTCAAAAAAGAAAGACGCTGACAGGCATACTTAATCATGCTTATCAGCGTCCTTCTTTGTCAACATCCTTTTCCGGGTGTGCCTCACCCCTGTCCGACGGCAATCACCTGGTCGAACCGTCCCAGGTAATCCTCCGACCAGTCGTGGCTGATGACAATCCGCGTCATATCTGTCCGGGAGAAGATGAATTCATTGATCATATGTACATTTTCCGGGTCCAGACCCGTGGTCGGCTCATCGAAAATCATAATAGCCGGGTGGTGGCGCAGGCTGCGCGCGATGTTGATCCGCTGGCGCTCGCCGCCGGAAATCTTATCCCCAAAGTCGCCCAGCGGTTCATCGCCCACACGTTCGGCCAGCTCCGTCAGGTTCAGACTCTCAAGCAGCGCCCTGTATTCCCCGGAAT
Source organism: Lachnospiraceae bacterium (assembly GCA_021205045.1). Lineage (GTDB taxonomy): Bacteria > Bacillota > Clostridia > Lachnospirales > Lachnospiraceae > RGIG6307. The sequence continues at coordinate 1,643 of JAJPYH010000264.1, forward strand.
CGCGCCCCGGCTTTGCGCCGAACATGGTAATATTCTCATACAGGGACACATTGAACAGGTAGGGCGACTGGTTGACCACGCTCACCATCTGATAAATATCCGGCTCCGACAGGCTGCGGATATCCTTTCCCGCCAAGCGGATGGTGCCGGTATAATCGTCATAATATTTTAATAAAAGCTTTGTCAGGGTGGACTTGCCGCTGCCGCTCTCTCCCACAATCACATAACAGCCGCCGGGCTGAAAGCGGAAGCTCATGTTGTCATACAGCCGACGCTCTCCAAAAGAAAAGGAGACATTTTCATAATCAATGGCGGCTGGGGCGTCATGAAAATCCGTTGTAACCTCTTCACAATCGGCGCTGCTTTCCGCTTTCAGCTTATCGCGCAGCTCCTTCGTGGAGCGAATCCCCATCGCGTACTCGATCAGATTCCCTGCGCCGTTGGAGATGCTGGACACATAGCCGGACACTGCCAGCAGCATACCGGCGGACAGCCTTCCCTGTATCACCAGCAGGACGGCCAGCGCTTTTCCCACACACTGGATCATCAGCAGGATATCCCAGCTGCTTTTGCTGCCGATATCTCTGACAAAATTCAGCCGTGTCAGGCCCCTGTACTTCTCAGAGGATGCCCTGTGAAATCTGTCGTGAAAGGCGCGCCAGGAGCCGTCCGCGCGGATGGTTTCATACCCCTCCAGGTTTTCCTTCAGGATTCCCACCTGTCCCTCAGAGGCCTCCGAATATACCTTTCGCCTTTTCTGAATGATGCCGGTGAAAAAACGGGAAATGGCAAAGGGCAGCAGCGCAAACAGCAGGGTGGTCCACGCCAGCAGCGGTGAAAGCGTCATAAGTACCACAAACGCGCTGAAAAACATCACTGCGCTGAAAGCGATAAAAGGAAACTTATTCAGGTAATCAAGGCGGTACATCTCTGTATCCGTGGTAAAAAGGTTCATCCAGTACGCGTTGTTTTTCTCACGAAAAGCAGCCATGGATCTCTTTAAAATATTCCGGATCATGGCATCCTTTACGGTGAGCACTCCGTCCGCCATGTAAAGATTTCTCATCAGGATTGCAATAAAGATCAGGACAAAGCTCGCCAAAGTCATTCCAACTGCGTATCCGCTGTACCTGAGGAACTGTCCGCTATCTCCCGCAATCGCGGCATTCACACCCTCCGAAAGCCAGTAATATTCCACCGTACCTGTCGCCGCATAAGCCGAGTAAAACAGGCAGGCAAGTACCAGCAGCGCTTTACTCTTTTTAGAAAGATCCGACAACTTCATCTTCCCGCCTCCTTTCCGCCTCTTTTTGCATTTGCCGCCCGTTTTAAGGCCGCTTCCCCAATGGGGATGACCGCATCGAAGCGTCCCAGATATTCCGGCGACCAGTCGTGGGTAATGACAATGCGCGTCATTTCCTGATGGGAGAAAATAAAATCGTTGATCATAGAGGCATTCCCCGGATCCAGCCCGCTGACCGGCTCATCGAAGATTATGACCGGCGCCCCTCTCCTGTAATTGCGGGCAATGTTAATCCGCTGGCGCTCCCCGCCGGAAATCCTGTCCCCAAAATCTCCCAACGGCTTTTCGCCGACTCTTTGGGCCAGCGCGGTCAGGTTCAGTTCTTCCAGAAGCTTTTTATATTCCGGCGAATCCTCCGGCGGCTCCTGACTAAACATGGTGATATTCTCATAGAGGGAGGCATTGAACAGATAAGGTGTTTGAGAGACCACTCCCACAGCGCTGTAAATCTCCTGCTCAGATAGTGTCCGAATGTCCTGTCCCGCAAGTGTAATTGCACCTACATAATTCTCATGATATTTCAGAAGGAGCTTCACCAGTGTAGACTTGCCGCTGCCGCTCTCTCCCACAATGGCATAACAGCCGCCTGGTCTGAATGTGCAGCTTAAGTGATCATAAAGCTGCCGTTCTCCGAAGGAAAAGGAAACGTCCTTATAGACTGCCGTTCCATCCCCCTCAACAGGAGAGAAGGCTTCCTCCTGGCAGGAGGCCTCCGCCTCCGTCCCCAGTTTTTCTCTGATTTTCTTTGTTGAAAGAATATACGTAATATATTGCTGTATGGTTCCGATATTGCCGGCAAGCGTCTCCATATAAAGGTTCGCAGCCATGAGAAGACCAAGCGTCAGCTGTCCCCGTAAAACCAGATATGCGCAAAAAACAATCCCCAGAATACCGGCAAGTGAAGAAAAACTCATCGATCCCTGCCCCACAATCCCCGCAACTGAATTGGAACGGCTGTAGGCATTCATTTTGTCCTCCGCCGACTGATGGAAACGGATAAATGCTGCTTCCTCGCTGCGGTCCACGCGGATGGTTTCATAACCCTCCATGGTTTCCCGCAGGACTTTCGTAAAATCCTGGGAGGCCTGTGAGAACCTCTGCCTGTATTTCTGCACAGTAGGCACCAGGAGGCGGTTCAACAGCGTCGGCAGGAGAATCATGAGCAGAACGAGCAATATCAGGAGTGGATTCATCATCAAAAGGATGGCCGTCACCTGTATCACCGACACAACGGCGCCGCAGATCTGCGGAAATGTGTCCAGGTAATCCGTGCACACCATATCCATATCCGTCCCAAACAGATTCAGATAGTAAGAATCCTCTTTCTTCCGAAAGAACGGCAGCGGACGCAGCAGGATGTTTTTCATGGTGATATCATTCAACTGCACCATGCCGTCATGAAGCATGGCGCTGCGGGCGGCCTGCGCTCCCAGGGAGACTATATACATAAGCAGCACCGTAGCCATTGTCAGCAGCGCGTACCGCAAAAGGACAGCTGCATCGCCATCCATCGCGTAGTCCGCAATTTTTCCAAGGCGATAGATGACAAAAATATAGATTGTCTCCTGCGCCATAAAGAGCAGGCAGGTCACAGCGAAGATTGCTTTTGCTCTGGCGGATGTTAAAATCTTTGAAAGTGTCATATATGTATAAATCACCTTCTTTCCGAACCTCACGGTTCAATTTACGAAAATACGAAGCAGACTATGAACAACAAGGATTTTCATAAGACCCCTCCGCATCCCGTTCTGTGGCTGGCGATTACATTTTAACTGCCGGATAAACAGAAAACCATGATATTTCCGGGGATTTTTTCTGGAAATATCATGGCTCTCTCTTTTCCTGAAATGCTAATGTTAATACCATACGACATTGGGATCATAGTTATTTCGATAATATCGATCCGCGTATTTTATAGAGGTTTCCGGTCCCAGCAAGTCATTTAAGTAATAGGCCTGCTGAACATATTTTTCACATGCCTCTTTAGACGCCGGATCCAGAGTGATTAACGATTCAACTTTGTTCATGACGTCACGCCCCAGACGCAATCCCCTTCCGCAGGAAAGCGACAGCCGAATCCGTTCTTCACACATATGAAGTCCTTCCGCATCCTTTCCGATCCCTGTATAGAATATAGATAAATTTCCCATAGCTAAACTGGTTGCAGTAAATCTGTCTGTTAAAGGAAGCTTACTGTCTCTTAACCAGTTAAGTATATGCTCCCAGATATATATTCCATTTGTATAATCTTTATGCCGCACTGCGTAAATCAAAGCCAACTGATTCAACAGTTTCACTTTATATTTTGTGAGGAATTGATTCCAGAAACGCTCCGACCGCCATTCTTCATTCCCACAGTCAAAATAAATCTCACACTGCCGCATAAACTGATCCTCGTCCTGAATTTTTTCAGAATATCTGATGAGATTGTCTTCTGCCATGAGAAACTGTTTGTTACGAGGCAGGTCAATCGTGCCCTCCTCCTGTAATCCTTCCTGAATCTCCATGAGTAATTTAGCTGCTTCCTGATAATGTCCTAAGGCCTCTTCTCGATCCAGAGTTCTCTTTTTCTCCAGAAGCGTAAAGTTAGAAGTATCCAGATCCGATTCAAAATAATCCACATCTATATCCATCTTTTCCATAAGAGCGCGATAGGTACCGGCATTGGGAGAGTGCCGTCCGGTTTCAATGCGGGAATAATTCTCCGGCGAGCAAATACCCTCGCTGACCTCTTCCTGAGAAAAGCCGCTATGAATGCGTGCGGAGCGAATTAACTCGCTCATTAAATATAAATCCTGATTCTGATAATAAGAACAATTCGCCGGAGAATGATCCGGGTCAATGCCATATTCCATATATATATCACGAAGCGCCACCAACTGCTTCTCATATCGGACTGTTGCCTCTGTACGGATGCAATGACTGCCTGCCTGTAAATAAGTGTCCATAAGTCCGGCCAGGTCATAAAGTACTTTCACTGATCGCAGTAAATCTATAGCATGAGAGCATTGTCTCATACATTCCAGGCATTCGCCTTTCTTCATAAGAATTGGCGTAAGCAGGAGTGTCGCCCTGGGCATGACTTTGACACGGGCCTCCTGATCTCGATAATGAAGATTTGCATAACCGATGAGAGCTATCAGGAGCTTACCCGCATCCTCTTCCTGTTTTGCGCGGATCAGGACTTCTGCCAGATCGGTAAGTACATGAAACTCACTGATACCAATCAGGTATGCATCGATTCTATCTGGGGAGAATTCTGGTAAAGTTGTATCAATCGCCCGCCGCAGCCAGCCTATGGTTTCCTGTATTGACTGTCCGACAGAATCCGCAATCAAAGCTTTCATCTGGTACAGAAATTGCTGCTGCAGGTTTTTGTTTCCGTTTTTGGCTGAGACAATAGCCTCCGGCTGTTTCAGCACTGCTTCCAGTTCAGCAATGTTCTTTTTGCAGCTGCCTGTGACGCGGAGCGCCTCCAGATTAAATATGTATACTCCTCAGACTGCATCACTGTAGACAATTTGCTTGCATCTTTTCCCAGTCGCTCCAACAGAGTATTCACCAGCAGTCTGTCCGGTATGCGTTCTCCCAATTCAAATCGGGAATATGCGGTCTTACTGCACAGGCCAAGACACAGCTTTTCCTGGCTCACATTCTGTTCTCGTCGGATAATTTTCAGCGTCTCTCCAATACTGTGCATAAATAACCTCGCTCTGCCTCATATAGCTATTTCATCGTAAAATATTTCCCTGCCTCTGCTGTTATTTATTTTGACATAATCTTCCTCTCTTTTCAATCTCTTTTACAGAGCTTGCTGATTTAAGAACTGTTGCAGATACTGTTCACGACCTGTTACAAATAGCTTGTGCAGATTCTGCCGGATAACACGATTGCTTTCCGGAAGCCAAACTGATATACTGTGTAAAACAAAAAGCATTCCACAGCCTTATAGCATCAGGATAATATGGAACCGCCTGAAACCGTTCTCAGATAAAAACGAAAGAGGAAAACAGAAATGACGAAACAGGATCTGGCGCTGGAGGTCATCGCGCGCCTGAAAAAAGAATACCCCCACACCAACTGCACCCTGGATTATGATGACGCCTGGAAGCTGTTAGTCAGCGTCCGGCTGGCCGCCCAGTGCACCGACGCAAGAGTGAATGTGGTAGTGGAGGGACTGTATGAGAAATATCCGACCATCGAAGCGCTGGCCGATGCGGATGTGGCTGATATCGAGGCAATTGTGCGTCCCTGCGGCCTGGGACACAGCAAGGCCCGGGATATCAGCGCCTGCATGAAAATGCTGCGGGACGTTTACGGCGGAAAAGTGCCCGACAATATGGAGGAGCTTTTAAAGCTTCCGGGCGTTGGCAGGAAAAGCGCCAACCTGATTATGGGGGATGTGTTCGGCAAGCCCGCCATCGTCACTGACACCCACTGCATCCGCCTTTGCAACCGGATTGGTCTGGTGGACGACATCAAGGAACCGGCCAAAGTAGAGAAGGAGCTGTGGAAAATCATCCCGCCTGAGGAAGGCAACGACCTGTGTCACCGCTTTGTGGATCACGGGCGAGCTGTCTGCACTGCGCGAACAAAGCCCTACTGTGAGCGCTGCTGCTTAAACGATATCTGCGCTTACTGCCCAAAGCGCTAACCACACGTGCCATTCCAAAACCGGGATTTCCTATAAAACCATCTAAAGACAGGGAACTTTTCCCTTCTTTTGCGAAGTAAAAAGTTCCCTGTTGATCATGCTCCCTTATAAAAGCCCTTTCCGATGATCTCGCTGCTCTTGGTGATCATCAGAAACGCGGTGTCCTCCACCTGATGAATGTACCGCTGGAGCAATACCGACTGCTTCCGATCCAGCGCACACAGAATGACCGTCTTATGCTGGTGACTGTAAAGCCCCTCCGCCTGATACAGCGTAGCGCCGCGGTGCAGTACATCCCGGATATAATCGCAGATCGGCTCCGGTTCATTGCAGACCACCGTCACATACTTGCACTGCTTCATCCTCTCCAGGGTGCCGTCCACGAACAGAGTCTTGGCCACAAGACCGCAGATGGAAAACAGTCCCGTTTCCACATCAAACACCAGAAACGATGAGACCACAATCACGGCGTCCACCACCATCAGCGCTGTGCCGATATCCATGGTAGAATATTTTCTCACAATCATGGCCACAATATCCGTGCCGCCGCCGGAGGCTTCCTCATAGAAAAGCAGCGCCGCCGACACTGCCGCCAGCATGATGGCGAAGACCAGCTCCAGCACCGGCTCATCGGTCAGGGGCTGCTCCATGGGAAAAGCGGCTTCAAAAGCATTCAGCAGCAGGGATGACAGCACTGTCACATAGGCTGTCTTGATCCCAAAATCTTTTCCCAGTGTGATAAAGCCCAATGCCAGCAGCGCCATATTAATGATCAGGTTCACCTGGGAAGCGGAGAGCCAGGTCTGCACCTCATTGAGCACCACCGACAGTCCGGAAACTCCCCCAAACGAAAAGTTATTGGGAAACTTGAAAAAATAAATCCCAATATCCATCAGCACCACCGCGACCGTAATCATCAGATACCCCTTTGTACCTGAAATCAGCTTTTGTTTATTCATTTTTTATCCCTTTTGCTCATAAAAATTGATGACATCGGGAGAAACATCAGGTTCTTATCATATCCTGTGCTTCTTTACGCTTCGCGTTCCCGAAAATTTCATCTTTCTTATATTTTTATAATCTATCAGGGAAATAAAGTAAAGGGCTTTGGTGAATGTATACCGGGATGGTGGTATTAAATGATTAAAACGCGCTGCCCCAGTAAATTCACCTTTCTTTTTTCAACCGTTAGTTTCAAATTCTCAAATCTGTCTCCATTGTATCCAACCGCAGATTGTGTTAATCTCCAATTATCAGTTGAAGCGGAGGGCATTGTATGATTATCGGTGATAAAATATCAGAACTGCGAAAAGCAAGGGGCATGACCCAGGAACAACTTGGCGCCCTTGTGGGCGTCTCCTCTCAGGCAGTCAGCAAATGGGAAAACGGCGGCGCGCCGGATGTGGAGCTGCTGCCTCTGATTGCGGACGTGCTGGGAGTGAGCCTTGACGGATTATTTGGCAGAGATGAGAAGCCCGGAACAGATATGTGTCAGACACTCATCCGATATCTGTTGAGTTTTCCATCCGGGAAACGAATGAAGGAGCTGTATGACCTTCTGATTGATTCTCTTGGCGGAATGGAATTCGTCTTCGGCCTGTCGGAAGAGATGCAGAAAATCCTCCATGTCATGGATACTGCCTTCATCAAAAATACAAAGACCGGGGAAACCGCCTGGATTCGTTCCGCGCAGGCAGATGACAACGGTATTCTGCTGACCGTAAGCGCGGAGGATTTTCCGCTCTTTCTGCTGCTGCCGGAGCCTGACGAAGGCTACAGACAGAACCTTGCCCCCATCGAGGACTATCAGAAGCTTTTTGCCTTCCTGGGTCAGGAAAACGCCCTGAAGATCATTTTCTGGATTGCCGGCAAACGGCAGAACTCCTACATCTTTGCCTCAGCCGTCTCGAAAGGAAGCGGCGTTTCTTTATCCGAAACAAAATGCCTCCTTAGCGAATTAAAAGACCTCGGACTTCTCTGCTCCATCAAAGTCGAGACAGAAGCCGAAGAGACAGAAGCCTATCAGCTCAGAAACAGCGAGGCGCTGCTGCCCTTTTTATATTTTGCGCGCTGGCTGATGGAAAAAAGTGATCTGTATTTATACACCTGGGTTCAAAGGAGAAAACCATGGTTATCCTGAAAGCAAAAGCCTTCCATACTGAAGCATCTATAAAACCCACTCCCTCCGCCCGGGAATATCTTCATTCTTTTTATCAGGGAAACCGTCTGCTGTACGCGGCGGTCATGCTTCTGGAAGTTTCCTCCAACTTTCTCCTGATTTTGCTTTCCGTCACGCTGGGTGCTCTGATGGATATCGCAGTGGGCGGCTCCATGCCGGAATTTTATAAAAGCTGCGGCATAATTGCAGTTTTCCTCATCCTCAATTTCACCCTGGACGCCCTCTCCGGACGCCTGCGCTGCCGTTTTCTGGAGCGTGCCATGCGCCAGTATAAGGAAAAGGTCTTCGAAAAGCTGATGCAAAAAAAGCATTGCCGCTTTTTCTAAAGAGAACACAGGCCGTTACCTGTCTGTCCTGAATAACGACTCGTCCATCATTGAAAGCGACTATCTGAATAACAGCTTCAGCCTGGTACAGATGAGCTTTCTCTTTGTCATTACGCTGTGTGTCCTGATTCGATACAACCTGCTTCTGACGCTTTTCGCCCTGATGCTGTGCGTCCTGCCACTGGCGGTGATGCTTTTCATGGGCGGAGAACTGACAAACCGGGAACAGAAGGTAAGCTGTCAGAGTGAACGCTTTGTGGCCTCCCTGCAGGATCTGCTGAAAGGCTTTTCCGTTATCAAGGGCTTTCAGGCAGAAGAACGGGTGCAGGCCTTATTTTCCAGAGAAAACCATGACCTGGAGGAAGTGAAATTTTCCCGCGGCTGGTACAAAAAGCTGCTGCGCACCTCGGCTCTTTCAGCCTCCCTTCTCATGCAGTGCGGCGTCATGCTGGCGGCGGTCGCGCTGGCCCTGCGGGGGACGATTACCATCGGCACGGTGGTCATCTTTATCAACTGTTGCAATTATCTGATGCAGCCCATCCAGTCCGTTCCCCAGGAATTGGCCGGATGGAAGGCGGCCAGAGGTCTGGTGGAGAAGATGGCAGGAATTGCGGAAGAAAATGTGCGGGAGGACGGGATCTGTACCGTGAATGGATTTCATAATGAGCTCGCACTGCGAAATATGACCTTCGGTTATGATCCCGGGAAAGCAATCCTTCAGGATATCTCTCTTACACTATATCCCGGCCGGAAATGTGCCCTGGTGGGTACCTCCGGCAGCGGAAAATCCACACTTTTGCAGCTCCTGATGGGGGCCAGCAATACCTACAGCGGTTCCATCACACTGGACGGACAGGAACTGAAAGATATCCATTCGGACAGTCTTTATGACGTGATGAGTCTGATCGGACAGGAGGTCTTTATTTTCAATGATACCATCCACAATAATATCACCATGTTCGGGAATTTTCCCTCCAATCAGGTGAACACCGTAATCCGGCAGGCCGGTCTTTCCCCATTAATCAAAGAACGGGGAGAGGATTATCTGTGCGGAGAAAATGGCTCCGGCCTTTCCGGAGGCGAACGTCAGCGCATCTCCATCGCCCGGGCGCTGCTGCGCAAAACTCCCATCCTTTTAGTGGACGAGGCCACCTCTGCCCTGGACGCCGAAACCGCCCACAGTATCAGCGAAGCCATCCTGCATCTGCCTGAGATTTCATCCATCACTGTTACCCATCGATTGGAGGAAAGTCTTTTATGTCAATATGATATGATCTGGGTCATGAAGGACGGACGGCTGGCGGAGCAGGGAGATTTTGAGGAGCTGATGGAGAGGAGAAGGCTGTTTTATTCTCTGTATACCGTGGCAAATACATAAAACAACGGCCTGACAGCATCTGATACAGCGTTTTCGGAATAACCGGATTTTTCTGGTTATTTACGAAACGTTATATCGACTGTCAGGCCGCTCTTTCATTTTCGCGGATGTATCAATCAGCACCCCGCCACATTCACATTTTTGAGCAGAACCGCCTTCGGCCCGCTGAATTTCGAGGTATCCTGGATCTCCCTGGAGAATGCGAAATCCTTCTGGGCGTCAAAAATGCTGCCGTTGATGGAACCGCCGGTAACCGGGGTGATCTTTTCTCCGTCATTGAGATAAGCCAGGCGGATTTCCCCGCCAAAGTGCCCATTCATGGAATCCATCTGGAAATCCGAGAAATTCACAATATACAGGCCGGGACGCTTTTTCATCTCCTCAAAGCCGTCCTCTCCGGGTGCGCAGGCAATCTTCCTGTACCGTCCGGTGGCCGGTACCCCCAGGTAAAAAGCGAAACGCGCCGAGGCCTGAATGTTCTGAAATACCCCGTCGGTAATGCAGGGCAGCTGCTTCATGGGAAGCCCCTCATCGCTGTAGGGCACCGTGGGCATATAGTCCAGATTCAGCAGAATGCCCGTCACCTCTCCCGGCTCTCCCTGCACAAAATCCCCGGTCTTATAATCCGAGTAATGCTGGTAAATCAGGCTGCCGTCGCTCCTGTCCTTATAAAAGTCAAAGATAGTCGCTGCGTATTCATCAGACAGGATCACATCATAGACGCCGGTGGCAGGAGCCGCCTGGGCCACTGCCCTGTCCTGCGTCATCTTTAATGTCTCTTTCACCATGGCCGTCAGGCCGTCCGTGTTCAGATAATCGTAGGAAAAATGCTGATAGGTCTCCACATCCTGGGGCTCCCTGCACTGAGCCACAAATTCCCCGTTCACATTATACTTGACATAGCCCACGTCCACTCCCCTGGAGTTCATGATGCGGCAGCTATTTTTCTCCACAAAAAGCTCCGCGGAATTCAGAAAAGCCTTTTCCTGGTCATCCGCCGCAAACAGAGCCTTTACCATCACCCCGGCGGCCTGCTCCAATGACATTTGTGTCATATCAGTCTTAACCGTGACACATTCTTCCTTTGACCCTTCCGGTAATTCATAATAGGGATTGCCCACAAAGCCTGCGGCCAGCCAGGCCTTTTGGCACTTTGCCCCGATTTCCTCCTCCGTGGAGGAAGGCTCCACCACAAAGCCGGATTCGCCCTTGCAGCGCACGCCGTCCTTCTCAAAATCCCTGTAGACCGTGACGGAACAGCTATGCACATTTTCCGCCCGCCTCATGTCCAGATTTTTTTTAATGAAAAATAATTCCACGGTTTCTTTATTGGTATCACTGAGCAGGTAATCTGAAATCTGCTGCTCTTTTAATACTTTCAAAATTTTATCGATCATAATATTCTCCCGATTTGTCGGTACCGAACATTTCTCCCTGCCGGTCCAATTCTTTTCAGACAGAAGCAACAACTTCCGCCGCTTCATCAATCACCGGGCTGTTGCTCCCTTTTCAGGAAATCCGCCGGACTATCCCAGTCGGATTCTGGCCTTGATATAGGGGCCGCCGTCGGATACCTTCGCCCACTCCTTATAGCCCTTGCCGCAGAAACCGGAGCCGCAAAGCTGGGCCTCATCGGACATCATGGTGATGGACTTGAGCAAATCCGGCACATAGCCGGTGAGCACCACCGGGGAATAAATTTTGCCGGTCAGCTTGCCGTCCTTAATCTCCCTGGCGATATTGACCATCATCTGGATGCCCCAGTTTTTGGGGTCCTCCATACCGCTGGAGGCGTCGTCCAGCAAAAAGCCGTAGTCGATGGATGCAATCATATCCTCCACCTTATCCTTCCCCGGCTCAAACCAGGTGTTGGTCATGCGGGTGTAGGCCTTGCGCTTGTAGCTCTCTCTTCTGCCGTTGCCGGTGGGTGTGGTGCCCAGACTCATGGCCGACTGCGCGTCGGAAATACCGGTCTGCAATACGCCGTCCCTGATAATGATGGTGTCCGTGGAAAGGGTTCCCTCATCATCAAAGAAATAGCTGGCGGTCTCCAGGCGGCTCTCCATAGATGCGCCATCGTGCATGGTCAGCAGGGGAGAAGCCACATATTCGCCCACGCAGGATTTGGCCAGGGCCCGATCCTTCACAAACATGTCCATTTCTACGCCGTGCCCGAAGGCTTCATGGGCAATCATGCCGGTCACAGGAGGTGTACAGATGCAGTCGTACTCTCCGGGGATCATAGGCTGTGCCTCCAGCAGATCCACTGCATTCTTTCCAATCCTGCCGATGGCTCCGCCCATGGAATCTAAAAGCTCCACGCCGCCCAGCTTCGAAAAGCCCTGGAAGCTGTACTTCACCTGGCGGTCCTTCTGCACGGCAACCATCATACTGCCGTTGGTCCACATCACATTCTGCTCCATGTCCCTGTTGGGTGACAAAAACAGCTTGGAATATTTCTGATAGCTTAACGACACACTGCTCTGAATCACTCTCTCATCATAAGCCTTGCATTGATCCTTTAACTCACCCAGTCTGCGGAGGATTTCCTCATCTCCCAGTTCCCGGGCACTGGTCTCATACTCCGTGCTTTCCGCAAACACACAGGGCTCGTCAGCCAGAATTTTGTACTGGCTTAAGGATTCCACGCCTTCACAGTCTTTAAGAGCCGTCACCGCCCTCAGATGCTCCAGAACATCCTCCAGCTTCTCTTCGGAAATATCATTAAAGGAATATTCCCCATAGGCCTGCCCATCGTAGGCCTTGATCACAAAACCTCTGCCGGAAAGCAGGCCGTCCTCCCCCATGCTGGTCACAGAGGTAGTCACCCGGTAGGACTCCGACTGGGCGTCCACCGCCAGGATGGAGGCGTAGGGATACTCCTGCAGGACCTTATTCAGCAATTCCTTTAACAGAGGTTTTACACTCTGTAAATATGCGCTTGATTCTACTTTTTTCATATCTGCCTTTCTAATTCTTCTGAAATGCGCCCACAAATATAAGCACTGTTGTATCCAGAAATCTATATCCGTTTATTCCTCTATAAACTGCTACAAGTCAGAGTGCGCCAAAGTGAAACTGTTGAGCGATTTCTGTGCGATGGAGATGAGACCCAGGAAAAGCGGAAGCCATTGCTGACACTTTTCCCGCTTTAAGGGGCTCATCGGAATGCTCCGCACGGCATGAGCGAAACAGTTTCACTTTGGCGCACGAGCCTTTTGCAGTCGTCTTCTAAGCTCTCAGCGTCACTCCCATGGTGTGCTCCAGCTTTCTCAAAATCTTTGCCACGATTTTGTCCACCTTCTCGCCCGTCAGTTCCTCATCCTTCGGCCGGAAAACAATAGTAAACGCCATGCTCTTTTTGCCTGCCGGAACCTGACCGCCCTCATAGACGTCAAAGAGCTTAATCTCTCTGATCAGGTCGCTGCAGCCCGCGATGGCTTCCTCGATCTGACCGCAGGTCATTTCCTTATCCATCACAAGGGCCAGATCTCTTGTCTGCTCCTCAAACTTCGGCAGCGGCTCGAAGGAAGGTCTGTTCTCATAATATTTCGACAGAATATCCACATCCAGCTCCATCACAAAAGCGGAGGTGCGCATGCTCAGCTCCTTCTGGATATCATAGGCAACAGTACCCAGGTAGCCCACTGTCTCTCCGTTGTAGATCACCTCCGCCGCCTGATAGGGATGCAGGAAGGGTCTCACGGTGGGCACGTAGGAAAAGCTGACATGCAGGTTTTCAGCTGCCGCCTGGGCAATTCCTTTCAGGGTAAAGAAGGACTCCTTCTCACCGAACACACCCACGCAGAGGGTCTTTTTCTCCTCCGGATACTCTGTCAGGGGCAGAGTTTTGGGGATAAAGCGGTTGGCCAGCTCAAACAGTCTGCCCTCCAGAATGCCCCTCTTCTGATTGCGGGCCATGGCTTCCATCATCTGGGGAGCCAGCGTGGTGCGAAGCAGGGACATATCCTCGTTGATGGGGTTCAGAATGGGAATGGCCTGTCTTTCGGGCGCATCCGGGGCAAACCTCATCAGATCCAGATCTGACGGGGAGAAGAAGGAATAATGCATGCACTCATAAGCGCCAGTGGCGCAGATGGCCTTCTTTAAAGCCAGCTCTCCCTTCTGCTGCACATTTTTGCCGCCCATGGTCACCTTGGCGGTGGGCATAAAGGTGGGCACAATATGATCATAGCCGTACATGCGGATAATTTCCTCGGAAATATCCGGATAAGACTCCATATCCTCACGATAGGCCGGTATCTGAATGGTCAGCTCATCGCCCTCAATGGTCGGACGGAACTGTAAATGGGTCAGAATACGCAGGATATCCTCATCCGGCACGGTAATCCCCAGCACACCGTTGACCTTCGCCACGCTGGCTTTCATCTCTCTGGGTTCCACACTGTTGCCGGTATTGACATCCACATGGGTGGAGGTCACCTTACCGCAGTGAAGCTCCTCAATCAGATGCAGTGCGCGCTTCATGGCCATCACTGTGGTATACTCGTCCACGCCCTTTTCATATCTGGCGCTGGAGTCGGAGCGCTTGCCCAGGGCGCGGGAGGTCTTGCGGATATTGTCCCTGGCGAACTTGGCCGCCTCAAACATCACGGTGCTCGTGGTGTCTCTGATCTCAGAATTCAGGCCGCCCATGACGCCGCCTAAAGCCACAGCCTTCACGCCGTCGCAGATCACCAGATTGTTGGTATTCAGCTGATATTCCTGCTCATCCAGCGTCACTATGGTTTCATTTTCCTTCGCCCGTCTGACGCAGATGGCGTTGCCCTCCAGATAGTTGCCGTCAAAGGCGTGCATGGGCTGTCCCAGCTCCATGAGAATATAGTTGGTGATATCCACCACATTAGAGATAGACTGCAGTCCCACCAGAGCCAGACGTCTCTTCATCCAGGCCGGGGACTGGGCAATCTTCACATCATAAACCCAGTGGGCGATATAGCGGGGGCAGATGTCCGGCGCCTCCACCGTCACATGGAAGCCTTCCCGCACATCCTCTGTGGGATGATAATCTAAAGCAGGCTCCTTCAGGGGCTTCTCCAGCACTGCAGCCACCTCTCTGGCCAGGCCGAAAATGCTCTGGCAGTCGGCCCGGTTGGCAGTGATGCCCACATCAAAAATCCAGTCATCCAGACCGGTGAGAGGCTTTACGTCAGCGCCCACGGGAGAATCCTCAGGCAGCACCAGCAGCCCGTTATAGCCTGCGCCGGGATACAGATCCTCGGTCAGCCCCAGCTCCACGCCGGAGCAGAGCATTCCGTTGGAATCATAGCCCCGCAGCTTTCCGGCTTTGATGGTAGCAACACCCTCCACAGTCTTGTGATCTCTTGCCGTGGCGTACACGGTGGCGCCGGGCAGAGCCAGGGGATATTTGCCGCCTGCCTGCACATTGTCCGCACCGCAGCAGACCTGCATGGTGCCATGCTCTCCGGCATTGACCCGGCAGACGCTTAAGTGGGTATCGGGGATGGGCTCGCAGCTCTCCACAAGGCCCACCACCACGTTGCTGATATCTTTGCCAAGTTCCGTTTTTTCCTCTACCTCAAAGCCGCAGGAGAAAAGCTTTTCCTCCAGCTGCTGAGGGGTTACGTCATTTATGTCTACATATTCGCTTAACCAGCTTAAGGGTAGTAACATGTTAAAACCTCCGTCTGTATTATATTCACTTTATGGCGATTTCCGGGGATATCGCAGATAAAAGGGTGTTTTACCTCTTGACCTCATTTCCCGTTCGTTTATTTAATGGCTGTTTCCGGAGATACCATAAATAAAAGGACGGCTCATGCCATTCTGGCTGAAATCGCCTTACCTTTTATTTATGGTATCTCCTGCTTACTATGCAAAACGATACTGTTAATTCCACTGACACATACTATCACTTATCGTCAATCTGTTTTAACGCACGGAGATCAGATTCAAATAAGGTCTTTATGTTGTTGATGCCGTATTTGAGCATGGCGGTGCGCTCCAGGCCGATGCCGAAGGCCAGGCCGCTGTACTTTTCAGAGTCGATGCCGCAGTTTTCCAGCACTTTTTTGTTGACGATACCGGCGCCCAGGATTTCAATCCAGCCGGTACCCTTGCAGAGTCTGCAGCCCTTGCCGCCGCACTCAAAGCAGCTGACATCCACCTCTACGGAGGGTTCAGTGAAGGGGAAGTAGGACGGGCGCAGGCGGGTATAGGTGCCTTCGCCGTATATTTTCTGCACAAATAAATCCAGCATGCCCTGCAAATCGCTTAAGGTGATGTGCTCATCCACCACCAGGCCCTCCATCTGTCCGAACATGGGGGAATGGGTGGAGTCATCATCGGAACGGAATACCCGGCCCGGAGACAGAATCTTGATGGGCGGCTTTTTATTCTCCATGACATGAATCTGACCTGCGGAGGTCTGGGTGCGCAGCAGGAATTCCGGAGACAGGTAGAAGGTGTCCTGCATGTCTCTGGCCGGGTGGTCCTGCGGCGTATTTAAGGCTGTGAAATTATAATAATCATTCTCCACCTCCGTGCCTTCGAAGACCTCAAAGCCCATGCCTGAGAACACATCAATCAGCTGTTCAATAATCTGAGTAATGGGATGAAGGTTGCCGGTCTCAGTCTCCGCTGCGGGCATGGTTACGTCGATTTTTTCCTTTTCATAGCGGCGCTTCAGCTCCGCTTCCTTCAGCTTCGCGTCCATGTCGTCAAAGACCTGCAGAGCCCATTCCTTCAGCTCGTTGACCGCTTTGCCGTAGTCGGCGCGCTGCTCTTTGGGGATATTTTTCATCTCCTTCATCAGCTGGCCGATCTCGCCTGCCCTGGAGTCAAGAAAGCTCTTTTTGAACTCGTAGACAGCTTTGGAGTTGTCCAGCTTTTCAGTGCCATCCTGAATCTTCTGTTTGATGGCGGCGATATTTTCCGCCAGTCTGTTCATTTCCTGCATAATCGTCTCCTGCTTTCTTTATAATATACACTTGTATGTTGCTGTCTCCAGGATCAGAAATATGAATGCCAGCATCCGATTTCTGATCCCGGGTTCCCTGCATCACACAAAAAACGCCCCATATCCTGCAAAGGATATGGGACGAGTAAACCCGCGGTACCACCCACGTTCGGATACTTCCTCCTTGAAATATCCGCACTTGATCTGCCTTAATGCGGCAGCCACATCCGCTTAACGCGCTATGACAGGCTCCCATCCATGAATCACTCACTCTGAACCCTTTATGCATCCATGAATACTGCCGAACGCTTTTCGCGGAAAACTCCCATGCTGAAATTCGCTGACTACAGGCCGCCCGCGCTCACAGCTGATAACGCGGACTCTCTGAAGACCTCATGCAAGCCAGTTACTTACACATTTTCTCAGTCCCGTTCATCTTAACGCAGGGAATTTGAATTGTCAACCACTTTGTTGCTATTCGATGTCAGCTTATAAGCCATTTATGATAATGTCCTTATATACCACAAGAGAAAATGTCCCAAA
>JAJPYH010000143.1 GCA_021205045.1 Lachnospiraceae bacterium
CCAAAAAACGGACTTAAAGGCTTAACGACCCAATTACTGACTAACACCATTATCAAAACCGTAATCACAATCATACCCTCGCTTATGAACGATCAGATCAACGGTTATCGGATGATTATCCAATCTCTTAATCCCGCGTTCACAGCCATCAGCACTGCGATTATACTCCACGTCAACCAGATATTCAGAATACTCCGTCCCCTTCAGCACATTCGACAGATGCATTGCAAATCGTGCGCAAATACACCGCTCACTTAAATCATTTTCAAGCAAATACTTCTCCTGCTCATTAAAGGTCTTGATGGCCTTATCGACTATATCTTTCAGGGATGTATATTCTCTCATGGCGCTGTTTTGAACCTCCATTTGCTTATCTGTAATTATTATGACATTTTTCAAAATGAGAACTCGCAGGATGATCCTTGTCCAGCAGGGAAATTTGAACTGTAAATTCAATAAAAGCACCCTGTTATGGTAGCAGATTTTTCCCCTTCGTTCAACCTGTTTATCAATCCGAAAGGAATTGAACAATTCAACCCCTGAGAAATAGTTTTTTCCCTCTCAACGCTGCTTGAATTGTCTCAATCTGATCAGAATTCAATCCAAATAATTTCATAATATATTGATCCAGCTCCGCATACAGACCGCTGACGCTTTCGGAAGAACTCATGATACAGTCAACCTTTTTTACAACCTCCGCCTGAATTTCCAATGAAACAACCGGTATCGGCATCCGCTCTATATGAGAACGAAGCAATTTGACGGAATTAAACTTTTTTGAGATAAAATACGCCGCAGTGCTTGAATTCAGTATCGCCAGAACATACTTCATTTCCAGTCCGGGGATTTGCGGGATCACAATGTTACAGCTGTTCAGGGAAAGCGTCTGCTGATCATCATAGGCAAAAACGGGGACTTCGCTGATGAAGCGATACAGCAGTTTTTCTTTTGCCCGGTACATTTCTGTGGGCGCCGCCTGCTGAAAAGATTCCGGCGTAAAGCAGATATAGTTTCCGGATTTCGTTATACTATATCTCTGAATGTCACTGCCCCTGAGAATGATTTCGTTATCATCATACTTCTGATCAGTGATATACCTTTTATTATTTCCGGTTACAATGCCAAGAGCAAATCGGGCGTTTCCTTTCAGATACGCAGCGTTTTCAATGCCGCTGATCGCATTGAGACATTCATATTCTTCATCTGATACGTTCAGAGACAAAGCACCGCCATCAGTACACCTCGGCTGCATTATGGTAAACTGTTTCTTCCCTGCTGTAACCTTACATCCCACCACAGTCTGCCGATCAGACAACGTAACACCAAGAAGAATGGAAGGACACTGAACTCCCGAAAAAACATTTCCCAGATACGAAACAAACCTGAAAGAACAGGACGCAGTCAGCAGCCTTCTGACTTCACTATGTGCCGCAACGCTCATAATAGCCTCGGGAAGAACAAACGCCAGAACACCATGATTGCAGAGCATTGTCAGTGACTTTTCTATAAAAAGATCACAGGATGCCATGCTTTTTCCTGCAGCCGTTTTGAAAAGACTGCGGCATCTGAGTGCCTCTTCTTCAGAAAGCTCACCGCCCCAGGGAGGATTCCCGAGAATAACATCAAACTTCTGTGCAAAGGTGTCAAAATATGTATTCCCGATCCTGATTCTGGAGCAAATATCTGCAGCGGACATTTCCGGCGACATAAGCGCAATGTTAATACGAGCCAGACATACACTGACCGGGTCGCTGTCCTGACCATACAGATTTTCGTAATCCATTCCTCTGGCGCCAAGACTGAGCAGGAAATTTCCGGTACCGCAGCAGGGATCACATATTTTTCTTAATTTCAGGTTTTCATCATTCTCATACAGACATTCGATCAGTTCATTTACAATCTTCTCGGGAGTATAATAAACACCCGCGCTTTTCCGCCGGCCAATATCGCGCAGAGAAATATAAACAAAGCCTAAGGAATCCTCTCCCCTTACAAAGTGCATTTTCTTTGTCAGCACAGGCTGTAATTTCTCCATTGAAGCAGAATCAACATCATACTTTCCAATGAGGTCATCAATCAGAATATGGAAATCATCCCCATGGCTTTGCGATAAAAAATCACACAGAACATCATTTTCCGAACAGGAAATGCCTTTGCTCTGGTAATAAAGCTGAACAGCAAAATTAGCGAGAACGATCAGCAGTTCTTTTTCGTTCTTTATGATATCAAGCTCTAACAGTTCGGAAACCAGCTTTTGACTGTCGGCTGTGCGCACATAATCTTTGTAAAGAGCTTTGCCTGTCGCGCTTTTTTTATTTCTGCGCCTCTTGAGCATTGTGTTTTCATCGGATTGGAGCGCTGCAGCAAACCCTTCGATATATTCACGGCTGAACAACTGATCATCGATATCAGGAATGATTTTTTCCAGACGGATCCAATTCTTCACAGTTGCCCTGGATATGGACAAAGCTTTGCAAACATCATCAACCGTCAGAATATCCTGAGAGATATCCGAAATATACATAGCCGTCTCCTCATTTCAATTGGTGTTTTATTATACATCTCTGTGCGAACAATATCAACATTATTCTTGTTTCCGTCTGATAATGCTGATATAATTGGTTAAGGTGTCAAAAGTAGTGTTTTGCTATGAATCACCTTCTAAACGT
>JAJPYH010000294.1 GCA_021205045.1 Lachnospiraceae bacterium
AATCACTACGTTCGACCTAAATATAGTTGCTACTATAACACAATCACCCCCCCCAAATAAATAGTTTTTGCCAAAAAAATATGTTTTTTTCGCGTATTTTTATATACTCTTACTACCATTTTGACGATACAGTGTCTGTGAGAATGCGTATTTTGCATAATTTGAAATGAAACCAGATATGATTTCAGCGAAATGTCATTATGAGAAGTCAGGATTTCTATCCGCAGGTATTTTACATCATTTAAAAAGGAGCCGACAAAACCGACTCCCCAGGTGTGCGCCGCCTGGCGCACATTCTCTCTAAAATTTCTAAAAGAAGGAGGGGCTTTCACCCCTCCTTCTTTTCAGCAGTATAGCTGCAATAAATGTTTTCTGTTGAAGAATCAGGCGTTGGCAGCAAGCAAATATCTGTCAATGTCGTTTTCATTCAGGCTATATTTCCTGATGATTCGCTGTCTGATTTCGACCTCAGGTATGTTGCACTCTCTGTAGGTATCCATCACAGAATGAATCTCGCGCTCCCTCGCCGCTTTCCTTTGTTTCTCTTCACGCTCCTGCGCCGCCTCTCGCTCTTCTAATCTTGCTGCGTTTGCTGCATCCTCAATTGCATCATACCAGCCCTTGCACACGTTTACCACCTCCTCATCTTCCCTGATCTGAATGTTCACATTCGCGCAGTACCTGATGACCCGCGCCGCCTTCCTGTCCAGGCTTTTGAATGTGTCATCTCCATCCATAAGTTCCGCCAGCTTCCTCTTGTCCCTGCCTTCCTTCATAAACCTCAGTACCTGCCCCAGACTGGTGGAGAATTTGTCGAAATCCTCATCGTTCATCCTGGCCGGTTCGATCAGGAGCGTCCTGTAGTCCTGAACATAGGGCAGCAGCCGTTCATCCGACACATCCAAAAGGTCCATCAGGCTCAGCGCCCCGTTCCAGGGTTCTGTACCAAAGTGCAGGCAGATTGTGATGACAGGGACTAATCTGTCCTCCTTATGCATTCCGGACAGGAATTCCGCATGGCTTGCTTTGTCACCGTCCTGCTTGTGCTTCTCCCGCAGCTTCTCCACCTGTATGGCATACTGCAGGCCGTCGTAGACGATGCTCCGGACGGGCATGGCGTAATGAGTCAGTGTCTGCGCCTCCAGTCCCACGATCACATACGCGCAATGGTTGTCTACCATCACACTGGTCTGGCGAATCACATCACGATAACGCTGAATTGCCTCGCTGATCTCCTTACTCTTTTCTCCGGAAGGAGAACCCTCCGAAGCTCCATCAATCTCCCTGAAAATATGTAAGAGAAGGCTTGTATCCAACGGCTTGAGGCTTGCCGGATCTATGACCTGCTCTCCACCGTATAGATAGTAGTTCACCACATCAGCGAAGATATCCCCATCGCTGATATAATCTTTTGTAGCAGAATCGATTTTACTCATAACGGATCTCCCTTTCCGAGCATCCGATATTTGAATAGCCTCCTGCCTACACACTACCACAATTTATCCGCATAATCAAGCACATATTTTTATTGTTTTTGAAAAACTGTGCTATATCATTTTAAAATAAAGACTGCTGTTCAGGGGTCCTTCTTCAGATGCTCTTACCTTATATAGGCGTGAGATCCGCGATTCGTCACAAGGAATTTACAAAATATGAGAAAAATATTCTTCTGTACTGCAACAGAAAGGGGAAAGCTCATATTATTGCAGCATAGAAAACGGCGGCAAATTTTCATGTCGCCGTCTGCTGTTCACTTTCTTTGCAGTTCGTTCATCTGCTGTTTTCTCCGCTGTCCGCCGCTGCCATTTTCTCCCGGATCAGGCTATTTTTGGATAAAGTCTCTCAGTTCAGGGTATGTCACCAGCATTTGTTCAATTTCCTGGTTGAATATCTCCCGCTCCTGTCTGACCTTTCGGTTTGCGTTTTCTACGAACCGCTTGCATTCATCCTGAGTATGCTGCTTGAATTTCCGGGCATCCTCCAGTATTTTTTCCGCCTGCTTTTCAGCATCCTCCAGCGTCTTATCGGCCTTCTCGCGGGCCTCCGCCTGCATTTTATCGGCCTTCTCATGGACGCCCAGCAGTTCTTTATCGGCCTTCTCATCGGCTTCTTCCTGCACTTTTTTGGCCTGCTCCTCAGCGTCCCTGATCTGCTTGAGCGCCTGCTGATGTGCATCTTCCTGCACCTTTCCCGCCTGTTCATTGGCCTCTGCCAGCACTTTTCCTGCCTGCTCGTTGGCATCCGCCAGTGCCTTTTGGGCCCGCTCATTGGCTTCTGCCAGAATAGTGTCCGACTGTTGATGAGCATCATTCAAAAGCTGATCCACCTGCTGCTGAGCGTCTGCCAGCAACTTATCCGCCTGAGGACGGGTTTCCTGCAGCACCTTCTCCGATTGTTCCTGAGCCTCCGCCAGCACTTTCTGCGCCTGCTCATTAGCCTGTTTCTGCGTCTCTTTCTGTATTTTTTCCGCCTGTTCATTGGCTTGCGCCAATACCTTTTGGGCCTGCTCCTGGGCTTCTTTCTGCACCATCGTGGCCTGTTCATCAGCGTCAGCCAATACTTTCACGGCCTGCTTGAGGGGTTCGTCCTGAACTTTCTGCGCCTGCTCACTGGCGTCAGCCTGAGATTTCTGCGCCTGCTCCCGGCCCTCTTACTGCAGCTTCTGCGC
>JAJPYH010000266.1 GCA_021205045.1 Lachnospiraceae bacterium
TGTCATATTTTGCCGCGATGCTTTTGAGCACCTTTCGACATATCAACGATCATCCGATGCTGATACTCCGTGATCTGCCCAGTTTCTTTCAAATGCCGTAGTCTGTCCATGATGTCGGCATATTCCGTTCTCAGTTCCTCAAGCTTTTCGTCATTTGTATTGTATTCTGGGAAGTGCTTCTCATGTGAAAATATGTAAAACGGAATCAGCATGAAAAGCTTTCTCTCAAAAATTTCATCTATGGTATATTCCTGCGTCTTCAGCACCTGCACGTCAAAGCTGGCGGAGCCTCCCGATGTGTCGATTCTGATCTGCATCCGTTCCGGGGTGTTCCGGGTGCTTCGCAAAAACAGGACGCCGCAGTCCGGAATGGTGATATGCAGTGTGTTGCCTGTGATTTCTCCGTTGTCCAGGGCAATTTGCGTGGAGTACTCAAAAAATCTGACCAGCATGCTGCTGTCCGAGGTGCTCTGTATCTCCAGTAAGAAATGCCTTGGCACTGTGCCGGTAACGGTAAAACTGGAGTCGGCGATCCGTTTTTCCTCCCTGCCGTCCTGCCGGTTGAGAAAGTGCAGACCCGGGTGGAATTCGATCATTTCATCCCCGGTATAATCCGTCCCAAACATTTCGTTGATGAGGGGAGAATCATCGGAGTGCAGTCGTTTAAGAGGGTGCGGAACACATCATCATAAGGCGTGCCATGGCTTTGCCGCTTTCCGGAGTCTGATTTTCTGCGCTTTCTCTGCTTTGGTGCTGTGTCCTGTTGTTTTGCCTTTTGTAAATCAGTTTCTGTGTTTCTCTTTGGAGAATCGGCGTGGGGCTTTGTATTCTGTGGAAGTCTGTATCGCTTCATCCGCTCTCCTTTCCAAATGTCGTGGAGCAGAAGAGAAACCTGAAATTATGGATAAAAAATAACAACAAAATAAGTTGCAATTTCAGAATACCATAAAAAAGGTTACCTTTCAACACTCAAACTGACATTTTTCGCCCTTTCAGGACAAATTTTCGCTTCTACCTTATATAGGCGTGGGAGAGTGGTTTTGTCACAGCCGATAATATTAAATTTTTCTGAAAGACAATATAAAGGCTGCGAAGGCGTTCTGTACACAGAATGCGAAATCGGAGAAATAAAAAAGCGGCTGCCGCAGTCTGTCCATGATGTCGGTATATTCTGTCTTCAGTTCCTCAAGATTGTTTTTATTTGCATTGTATTCAGGGAAGCTCTTTACAGGCGTGGGAGAGCAATTTTGCCAGATTAAGGGACAGACACCTACCCATTTTTGTGCAAAAATGGGTGTAGTCGGAGAGAGGAAAATCATTTAAAATAAATCAGTAATTGGCTTTTTTGTGTCTGAATAAAAAGAGGAGAAAAAAGAATGGTGTTAGTCCGTAAACGGGTCGTTTTGGCCAAAGTTCTATATTCAGGGCATACTATACTGGTATTTCTGAAAGCCAGATATTAGGCCACCGACCCAAATCCGGACTAACACCAAAAGAATGAGTGAAAAATTCAGATGGAAATGGAGAATACTCAGCCTTCTGGCGGCGGTGCTGGTTGGCGTTGGTATGCTCTCTGTCAGCGCACTGGCTGAGGGCGAGGAGACGGGGAGCGGTACCGAAAGCGGCGAGGAGAGCAGCTTAAGCTATCTGGCGCTGGGGGACAGCATCACAGACGGCTATGGACTTGCTGCCCCTGGTTCGGAGTCCTTTGTCACACTGTTTGCCGAGGCGATTGGAGCGACAGAGGTAAATCAGATAAGTTCTTCTGATGGGCTGACTGCCTCCCAGCTTTTGGAAGACCTTAATGATTCAAACATTTATGCAGAAACTTATCAGGAAGCCGTTGAGAGTTCGGATGTGATAACGATCACCATCGGTGGAAACGATCTGATGGAGGGGTTCTACGAGGTGGTTGTCGAAATCTATTCTGAATCCACGGGGATTACGATCAATGCAGATCTGGTCAAAACAGCTCTTAAAGATCCGGATGCAAATTCAGAAATGGTGGACGCTCTGCTTGCGTATATCAACTCATTGGCTGATGACGTACTTGGAGACGGTCAGTTTGCAACCTACATTTCTAATTGTATAAGTGATATTAACCAGATTACCGGCTTCATTCAGGAGAAAAATCCGGATGCGGTGATCCTGGTAGCGAACCAGTATAATCCCTACCAGTGGCTTGGAAATGAAAAGGTAAGTAATCTTTTTGCCGATGTGACAGATGCTTATAATAGCAATCTTGCGTATCTGTCTGCCTATTATGGAAGATTTACAGTTGTGGATATCAGCTCGGCATTTGCGGAATCCACATCCAGCCTGACAAATGCTTCTGCGACCATTACTTCCATAGATTTTTCCACTGGAACGTATTCCATTTCTTATGATTTCGATTTCCACCCCAACGCGGCGGGACATGAGGTAATCGCGGCGGCAATGGCGGAAGCGTATGAGACTGTGGTCTCTGAGAGTGAGGAGCCGGGGAGCGGTACCGAAAGCGGCGGAGAGAGCGGCGATGAGAGCGGCTTAAGCTATCTGGCGCTGGGGGACAGCATCACTACCGGCTATGGGCTTGGAGAAGGAGAGTCTTCTTTTGTCGAGCTGTATGCTGAAGCGATTGAAGCTGAGGCGACGATAATAGCTGAGGATGGATTAACGGCCGCCGAGCTGTATGCCGAGCTCGTGGATGCAGAAACTTATGTGTCAAAGTATCAGAATGCCGTTGAGAATGCGGATGTGATCACGATCACCATCGGTGGAAACGATCTGATGGAGACGTTTTACGAGGCGGTTGCTTACGTCTACAATGAGAGGTACAGTACTGACTATCAGGCGGAACAGATCAAGGCTCTGCTTCAGGATGCAGATGCAAATTCAGAATTAGTAACCCAGTTGCTTGGGATTCTGGCCCAAGACGAGGTAGTGGCATATCTTCGGAATTCATTCGCCAATGTCATTCCTGACGTTGCGTCTAAGGTTGCCTGGATTGCCTCATCTATTAAAGCGGTGAATGGGGATGCGGTGGTACTGGTAGCGAATCAGTATAATCCCTACCAGTGGATTGCAAATTATAATAGTCAGGTGAGTGAGCTCTTTGACACGGTGGTGAGCAGCTATAATACTTATCTTGATTATGTGGCTGCTGCTATGGGCAATATTTTTACTGTGGTGGATATCTACTCGGCATTTGCAGATGAAGAGTATGCTGATACCAGTCTGACAAATGCGTCTGTCAGCATTTCCTTTGATCCTTCCACCGGAATATCCTATTCCTTTGATTTTGATTTCCACCCCAACGCAACGGGACATGAGGTGATCGCTAAGGCGATGCTGAGTGCTTATGCGGGTTCCCAGGGAGAGGAGGGTACGGTCTACACCGTGACAATACCCATCGAACTGATAGTGGAGGTGGCTGGAAGCGCGGCAGCGCCGGAGGAGAACTTCCACGTACAGGCGGGGATTTATTACTATGACGAAGCCAGTGGGGGTAGTGGTCTAATGGATGTTTCTGCTTCACTTGCAGGTGCGACATACAGCGAGAATGAAGTGAGTACGGATGGAGAGGAGACGTACAGCGGAATATTGACATTTACATGTAGCGAAGAGTTGCTCTCGTCTCTGTCTGATGGCTTTTACGTGAGTCTGGTTTCTGGCGATTCGGCTGGCTGGACTTACGCTGATGAAGAGTATCAGATTTGCTACATGGATTTTGACGAGTACGGAGTCCTGTCAGAATACACTGTATACAGTGCGGAAGATGAGTTCAGGGAGAGTGAATTGCCCTCTGTTTCCTTCACCTGCACCTACACCGGCTACACGCTGAGCTTTGATACCAACGAAGGCTCTGCAATCGACAGCGTGGAGGACGCAGCCGGGACGGTGATTTCCCTTGCGGACTATACGCCGGATCGTGACGGCTATACCTTTAACGGCTGGTATTCGGATGAAGCCCTGACAGAGCCGGTTGAAAGCGTCATTTTGACCACGGACAAAACCGTCTATGCAGGCTGGACGGAAGTTTCTCAGGGAACCGATGATACCCCGGATGATGACGATGACAATTCTGATGACAACTCAGACAGTAGCGACGACACCAGCGATGAGGCAACGGAGGAGACCACAGAAACAAAGGTAACCGAGGAAATCGCAGAAACAGAGGTAACCGAGGAAACCACGACTGCCACTCCCACGGAGAGCGAGGACACCGGCGACAGCAGCAGTATTGCTCTCTGGGCAGTGCTGGCCATCGTTCTGGGTGCCGGAATGGCGGCTGTGACTGTGAACCGCAGAAGAGAGAATCAGTAATCAATCAGATGACAGGGCTCGGAAAGCGGTTTCTGTAACAGGGTTTATCGGAAGGAGCAGAGCAAAAGAAAAAAGTCTGCGGCAGCAGACGAGAACTTGATTACAGTGTTCGCGAAGCAATTTCTGAAATGAAGAAATGATGCAGCAGGATAATAAGAAATATTGAACTGAAAATGAGAATGAGGACTGTCCTTCACGGGGAAATTTCCCGGAGGGCAGTCCTTTTTATTATAGCAGCATTACTTCTATAAAAAATTCACAGGGACATGTCTCCTGCAGCGAATGCATCAGAGAAAATATGAAGTCTGTAAAAAATACATGGGGACATATCCATTACGGTTAAACTTGCAAAATTTTCCATTATGATTATAATGATACAGGGAACGAAAGGTCAGAAATCGAATGCCTGCGGCGCGAAGCCAGTCCTTTCGGGCATTCGCATTTATGACTTTGGGGGTCTTTGCAAGAAAAGACCCGGAGGACATTCGGTCAAGTCCAGCGTCGCTAATCAGGGGGAAGAAGAGAAGATTTCTGTGGAAGAAGGAAGAACAGAGATGGAATACATATCAGATGAAACGCAGCTTCGAACAGCCATGCCTCTGATGAATACACCATACACACCTGGAAAGGCATTGGATGCCGTGGAGCAGATGGAGGATGAGGATTCCCGCCGGATGGCGCGGGCGGAATATTATTATTTCAGCGGCTGCCCGGAAAGGGCGGCGGAAATCGCTGAGGAATATCTGACACACGGGGATATTGCCCTGCGGCTGTCTGCCTGCTGGATTTATGCATACTCCTGCCTGTCCCTTGACCGGATTACGGGAGCCAGACAGGCCATGGCACAGGTGCGTGCCACGGTGGAATCTGTGGATGAGAACACTCCTCAGATATATCGCGCCTACGCTGCCTGTATCGCTCTGGGCGCCAATGTGCTGCTGCACCTGCCAGTGCCGGAGGAGCTTCCTGACGGGAAAAAATTCCTGCCCCTGCTGCCGCCGGGGCTGCGCCTGTTCGGCCTGTATGTACAGGCTCACCATGCCTATTTGCAGCAGCAGTACGGGAACTGCATCGGGATTGCGGAGACGGCACTGTCCATTGAGAGCACCCTTTATCCCATTCCGACGATTTATCTGCATCTGGTGGCCACCATGGGATACATCAATCTGCGGCAGACCGATAAAGCGAGAGAGCACCTTCTGGAGGCCTGGGACATCGCCCGGCCTGACGGCATGATTGAGGCCTTCGGCGAGCATCATGGATTGCTGGGCGGTATGCTGGAGGCGGTTCTGCGTAAGGACTACCCCGACGACTTTAAGTGGATCATTGACGTCACTTACCGGTTTTCCGCCGGCTGGCGCAAGATTCACAACCCGGACACGGGGCATCAGGTGGCGGATGATCTGACCACCATGGAATTCACCATTGCCATGCTGGCCGCCAGAGGCTGGTCCAATAAGGAAATCGGCGCTCATCTGAATATCTCCCCGAACACCGTGAAGATGCACATTTCCTCTGTTCTGCGGCGGCTGGATATTCCCACGCGCAAGGATTTAAAGAAATTTATGCTGGAGTAGGGTTATTGTACTAAGGGTATCACTGCCTTTCGATCATCTTCAGATATTTCGAGAATATCCAGTGATTGCTCCATGGACAATCCCATATTTTTTATCAGACTTTGTACAACTTGTGCCAATGCTTCAACACGACTGTCATACATCATCCCCTGAATCGCGAGACACACATCCATCACCTCCTCGTCTTCTTTCATTTTTAGATTTGATCCCGTGCAGGTGTTCAATAGATTCACCTCGTCTTTTCCAAGCTTTTGAAAGCCCGGATCTTTCTTTAGTATTTCA
The DNA here is from genome assembly GCA_021205045.1 of Lachnospiraceae bacterium. Taxonomy (GTDB): domain Bacteria; phylum Bacillota; class Clostridia; order Lachnospirales; family Lachnospiraceae; genus RGIG6307. The sequence goes on from JAJPYH010000266.1 coordinate 6,165, forward strand.
GAAAGTTTCTTTTTATCTTTGGAGTATTTGATAAATTTCAATACCTGTCGCAGACTTGATTGAAATTTATCAAAATCTTCTTCCCTGATCATGGCCGGGGTCAGCAGGTTGATCCGATAGTCTGGGAGAAACGGGAGCAGCTTCTCATCTTTGCTCCGAAACATTTCATGGATTGACAGGGGGCCGTCCCATTCTTCTGCACCAAAGTAAAGGGTCAGGGTTAGTATAGCGGTCAAACGGTCGCTTTTCATAAAACCGGAGAGAAATTCATCGGAGGTTCCATTCCGGTAATCCCTGGAAGCTCTATGAGAATCATCTGCCTTCTCCACCTGCCTTGCGTACAGGAGTGCGCCATAAACCATATTTTTCACTGGCATTGCATAGTGGATATGAGATTGGTTTTCAATACCAATGACTATGTAGGTCTGCCCCTGGTCGGTCATTGCTGTAACAGAGCGGACAACATCTCGATATTTTTGCTCAGTTTTTGAAGTCCTTTTTTCTTCGCTATAAGGAACCACGATTTCCCGGATATCCAGTTCAAGGATATTTTCCGGGGTGATGACAGGAGAGCCTTTGTGAAGGTAGAAATTGAAAAGATCTGCAATGATTGTGCTGCGCTGCATATATTTTGTAATAACAGCATCCTTTTTGCCCATAAGCAATACCGCCTTTTCTGGTTGATATATAGTAAACGAACAATCATTTTTGTCAATCACCATATATCTACCTGTTTTATGACGGCAAATGACAGATTTCATTTGCCTCTACTATATACAGGCACGGGGACGCCGAATCATCACAGAAATCGATATTAAATTTTTATAAAAATTAACGGAGCTCCTTCTATGAGCTGTTTTGGATTGATATCCATAATCATTTCTATGGACGGGTTATGCTTTTGGTTTTCTTACATTAAAGCTCCTCCGGAACGTCATCCACCACCGGGCTGTTGAACACGACAAAGGGGTCTACATCAATACAGCGGTATTCATCCCTGCTTCCATCCAGATCCCAGGCAACGGTATAGCCGATGACGGTTATTTTCCTTCGGAAAATTTCCGGATCCTTCAGCGGCTCATAAATGCCGCCGCTTTCAATCAGCGGCTTCATGTCCAGCGCCCGCATGGCGCCATCGTTCATATAGGCGTATACGATATAGTCCTTTCCGGCTACGGCCTGATAAACTTCGGGATAAAACTGTGTGAAATCCAGTTTACGGTTTTTCATTTGCGTCCCCTTTCTCTCTGATGACAATAATAACAAAATAATATGTGAAAAGCAACCTGAAAATTGACTTTCACTTATTCGCTGTAAAATATGCGGTTGTGAAGAGCCCAAATCCATGTTACACTGTAACGGAAAAATCATTCACCTGCGCGGTGGGATGTTCCATGGAGCAAGGGACATGATAAATGATGTGCAGCTATCATTTGCACATCGCACATCATCAATGACAGGTGAAAAGAATCGTGAAAAGAATCGGAGGAGAAGGGCAGATGAACTGCGGTAGATTATCAGACTACGAAGTAAAAGGACAGATCATTTATCTGAATTTTGAGCGTCAGAAGGCGCGCCTAGAGATCATCACCCCCGGAATTGTGAATGTCTTCGCGGGGCTGATGAGTGAGGATCACCGCTCGAAAGCCATCGAGGGGGAGAAGACCATTCCCTGCCAGGTACGTGTGGAGGAAGGGGAGGACGGTCTCTGGATTTTCACTCCTGAGCTGGGCGTCCGGGTCTGCGATAATTTCCTGGTGGATTTTTTTGATAAAAATAAGAAGCTGGTCTGTGCCGACTACCGGGGCAGCCGCACGCCTTTGAAGCGGGTCAGCGAGGAATACTTAAAGCTTCTGGCGGAGGAGGGCCACAGGGCCGGGGAGGCGGACAAGGACGGCGGACACCTCATTCAGGTGGTCAAGGCCATGACCGGGTCGGAGCATTTTTACGGGCTGGGATACAAGACCGGCTTCCTGGACAAGCGTCATTATGACTACGAGATGTGGAATACGGACAATCCGGACCCTCAGGTGGACACCTTCAAGGCGCTGTATAAGAGCATTCCCTTCTTTATTACCCTGACGGACAGCCACGTCTACGGCCTGTTTTTTGACAATACCTATAAGAGTTATTTCAATATGGGGCAGGAGTCGGAGGATTATTTCTGGTTCGGCGCGGACCGGGGAAATCTGGACTATTATTATATCGCCGGAGACAATATGCCTCAGGTGCTGGGCGGTTACACATATCTGACCGGCACCACGCCGCTGCCCCAGAAGTGGACCCTGGGGTATCACCAGAGCCGCTGGGGCTATGTGACCCAGGAGGATGTGCAGGAGATCGCGGACGGCATGCGGGACAATGACATTCCCTGCGATTCCATTCATCTGGACATCGACTATATGCGCGGGTACCGGGATTTCACCTGGGATCTGTCCAGGTATCACGGCGATCCGGAGGGCTTCTTGCAGAAGATGGCGGACCGGGGCTTCAAGATGGTCTGCATCAACGACGCGGGAGTCAAAAAGGAAGAGGGATACGAGATCTACGATGAGGGCGTGGAGAACGGGTATTTTGCGAAAACGCCGGAGGGAGAGGTCTACATCAACGCGGTCTGGCCCGGCGAATCCGCTTTCCCGGATTTTGGAAATCCGAAGGTCAGAAGGTGGTGGGCGGACAAGACCGATTTTCTGGTAAAAAAAGGCATCCGCGGTATCTGGAATGATATGAACGAGCCGGCCAGCTTCAAAGGCCCTCTGCCGGATGATGTGGTGTTTACTGATGAGGATCGGCCTGTGGATCACGCGGGCATCCACAATGTCTATGGGCATCTGATGTCTAAGGCCACCTATGAGGGCTTAAAGGAGCACGACGGCCGCCGTCCCTTCGTCATCACCAGAGCCTGCTACGCAGGCAGCCAGAAATATACCATGGTCTGGACCGGGGACAACACCAGCATGTGGGGGCATCTGCAGATGGCCATTCCCCAGCTGTGCAACCTGGGGCTGTCCGGCATGCCCTTCGCGGGGACGGATATCGGAGGCTTTGGGGCGGATGTCACCCCGGAGCTTCTGGCCCGCTGGATTGAGCTGGGCAGCCTGTCTCCCTTCTGCCGCAACCATTCCGCCATGGGAAGCCGCAGACAGGAGCCCTGGGTGTTTGGCAACAGGGTGCTGGATATTTACCGCAAATATGTAAAGCTCCGCTACCGCCTGATTCCTTATTTTTATGATCTGTTCTTTGAGGGAGAAAGGACGGGCGCGCCCATCATGCGGCCCCTGGTCTATGAGTATGAAAAGGATGAGACGGCCCGGACCTGCAATGATGAGTTTATGATCGGCAGCCGCATCCTGGTATCACCGGTGGTGCAGCAGGGCATGGATCACCGCATGGTTTATCTGCCGGAGGGGGAGTGGTACGATTACTGGACCGGAGAAAAGAAGGCGGGTCCCGCCTGGTTTGTGCGGGAGGCACCCCTGGATGTGTGCCCGATATATGTGAAGGCCGGGACGGCGCTGCCCTGCATGCCGGAGCAGTCCTACGTGGGGGAGAAGCCCAACGACACCCTGATTTTGCAGGTATACCCGGGCGAGGGAGAGTATGACCACTACCTGGACAACGGGGAGGACTTTGCCTACAGAGAGGGGAAATATCACCAGTACCATTTCACGGTGAAGCCGGATGGGACGGTGGAGACGCAGGTGGTGCATGAGGGGTACGAGAAACCATACAAGAGTATTCTGATTCAAACAGTTGGAGTTGGCGAATGACCCGACAGGGCTGACTTGTCGCAGACAAAAAATGCCCTCTGGAAAAGATAAGATGAAGATGAACAATAGCTTTTCACCGCTCTTTTCCGGAGGGCATTGTGACCTTGAAATCTATAACGCCGCCTCTAACAGCTTCTTTGTATATTCATGCCGGGGATGTCGGTACACCTCCTCAACATCCCCGATTTCCACCAGCTCCCCGAAATACAGGACTGCCACTCTGGAGCAGATATGCCTGACCAGATTTAAATCATGGGAAATGAAAACAATGGTCAGCTTTCTCTTCTGGTGCAGCTCCAGCAGCAGATCCAGTATCTGTGACTGGATGGTGACATCCAGGGCCGACACCGGCTCATCGGCCACCAGAATCCTGGGTTGGCGCAAAAGCGCGGTTCCGATGCTGACACGCTGGCGCTGTCCGCCGGAAAGCTCCCGGGGATAGCGGTCATAAAAGGACAGATCCAGGCCCACGTCGGCCAGCATTTCTTCCACCAGTCGGCGCTGCTCTTTTCTATCCCGGATGCCCAGCACCCGAAGGGGCTCTGTCATGATCCAGCCGATCTTGTGGGCGGGATTTAAGGAACTGAAGGGATCCTGGAAGACCATCTGTGGGCGGGAGAAAAATGCATCGTTTCCTGCATGAAGTCTGCCGGATTTGCCGTGGCTACCGTTCTGGGGGCTTCCTTTCACCTCACCATTTTGCAAAAATGCAATTTCTCCGTCATAATCCGGATTCAGCCCCACAATGGCCTTTGCCAGCGTGGACTTGCCGCAGCCGCTCTCCCCGACGATGCCGAACAGCTCTCCCTCCTTCACGGAAAAGGACACATCCTTTACCACACGGCGGCGCTCTTTTTTGCCCCAGAAGCCGTTATTTTTTTCCTCATAATAGACATTCACATGCTGTAAAGACAGTGCCGGTGTCTGTGTCGTCACCTTTCCGGGATTCTCGGGAAAAGAAGCCACCAGCGTTTTGGTGTATTCGTGTTCCGGATGCTCCAGCACCCGCCGCACTTCTCCCCGCTCCACAATCTGCCCGTTGTACATGACCAGTACATTGTGGCAGATTTTTCTGATCACATGCAGATCGTGGGAAATAAACAGGATGGCCACCTTCCTCCTGCGGTGCAGCTCCAGCAAAAGCTCCAGAATCTGCTGCTGCACCAGCACATCCAGGGCGGTGGTGGGCTCGTCCGCAATCAGAAGCTTCGGTTCACAGATCATAGCCTGAGCGATCATGACCCGCTGCCGCATTCCCCCGGACAGCTCGTGAGGATACTTGCCGTACAGCGCCTCAGGGTCAGGCAGACCCACATCCGCCAGCGCCTCCACTACCTTTTGGTGAATCTCATCCTTCCCCAGGGCAGTGTGGAGCTTTAACGTCTCCCCCACCTGCGTACCGATTTTCATCACCGGATTCAGACTGGTCATGGGCTCCTGAAAAATCATGGAAATATCATTTCCCCGGATGCGGCTTTGTTCCTCTTCGCTCATGGACAGAATTTCACGTCCCTCAAAGCGAATACTTCCGCCCATCACCCGGGCTTCCGAAGACAGAAGCCCCATGGCTGCCAGCGCCGTCATGGACTTTCCCGCCCCGGACTCCCCCACAATTCCCAGAATTTCCCCTTCCTCAATGGAAAAGGAAATATCATTCACTACGGTCTGCATGGCAAGCTTCCGGGTTCCTTTTATTTCTTCCGGAAACGCTATAGATAAATGTTCAATATCAAATAAATGGTTCATTATAAAATCCCCGCGCCTAATTTCTCTGCAGCTTCCGCAGCCCCTCACTGATCAGACTGAACCCCAGTATCATCAGTATAATCGTCACCCCCGGCGCAATGGCGTACCAGGGCGCCACATACAGATAGGACTGCGCCTCCGACAGCATCCGTCCCAGGCTGGCATTGGGCGGCTGCACCCCCAGCCCCAGATAACTCATACTGGCCTCCGCCAGCACCGCATTGTTGAACCCGATGGCCGCGCTGGTCAGCATACTGACAAAAGAGTTGGGCAGAATATGCGCAAAAATAATCCGCAGGGTTCCCACCCCGGTGACCCTGGCGCTGCGGACAAAATCCAGCTCCCGGCAGCGAATCATCTCACTGCGCACAATCCGGGCAAAGCTGGGAATAAATAAAATCCCCAGAGCCAGGATCAGATTATTGGTGCCCTCCCCCAGAAAGCTGATGAACAATAACGCCAGCAGAACGCTGGGAAAGGAGAGCAGCACATCATTTAACCGCATGACGATCTCATCCAGCAGACCGCCGAAATATCCGGTGAAAGCCCCCACGATGGTGCCGCCCACAGCGCCGATTGCCACCGTGCAGGCCGCCACCAGATAGGTGATGCCGCTGCCGTTCATGATCCGGCTTAAGATATCCCGGCCGAAGTTGTCCGTCCCCAGCGGATGGGCAAAACAGGGCGCCAGATTGACGGCGGAAGCGTCCATGGCGGTGGGAGAGTAGGGCGTCCAGAAGTGCCCGATGAGAGCCATCAGAGCCAGGGCGATGCTTAAGGAAAGACCGATGATCAGACTGTAATTGTGCTTTTTTTTCATTTGCTTTCCCGTATCATCAATACGGGAATCCGGGCCGCTGCTGGAAGGCACGCTTTTTCTTTGCAAAACAGGATGCGGATGTACAGGAATTGTTTTTTGCATATACAGCCTCCTTATCAGACTTCGGTTCTGACCCGCGGGTCCACAAACTGATACAGAATATCTACTATAAAATTAATCATCACCACCACCGCCGTGATATAGGTCACAATGGCCTGCACCACCGGATAATCCCTGGCGGAAATAGAGGTGATCAGAAGCCGCCCCATTCCCGGAAGGCCGAAGACCTGCTCCACCACGATGCTGCCCGCCAGAATTTCCGCGATGACCATGGCCAGAAAGGTGATCACGGGGATCAGAGCGTTTTTCAGCACATGGCTGTAGAGCACGCGAAAAGAACGCGCTCCCTTGTTGCGGGCGGTGCGCACATAATCCTGATGTAATTCGCTCAAAATGGAATTGCGTAAAAATTTGACCACCATGGCGATCTTTGGCAGAGCCACCGCGATGGCGGGGAAGATCATGTAGCGGATGCAGCCCCAAAAATCTTCGGAAGGGGAAATGTAGGCGCCGGGCTGAAACCATTTCAGCACCAGGCCGAAGACATAGGTCATCAGCATTCCCAGAAAGAAGGAGGGAACGGCCATGACCACCTGACTGACCTGATTGATCAGCGTATCCAGCCATTTTCCGGCGTACATGGCGCTGAGAATGCCCAGCGGAAGGGAGATGACCAGGATCAGGATCAGAGACAGAATGGCAAGAATCAGAGTCACCGGAAGCCTTGTGGCTAAGAGCTCGGCCACCGTGACATTACTGTACTGATAGGAATCACCGAAATCTCCCCGCAGGGCTGAGCTGAGCCATTGAAAATAACGCACGGGGAGAGGGTCATTTAAGCCCATTTCCTCCCGCAGCGCTTCCACCTGCTCCTCGGTCGCATCCATGTCCAGCTTTGATAAAGCCGCATCGCCGGGAATCACGGTAAACGCCGCGAAGGTGAGCAGGGTAATCAACAACAATGTCATAATGAGAGTGATAAATTTTTTAATAAAATAATGAAGGCTCATAATCAGCACCCGTGGTGGATTTTGGTATCAGGACACATAAAGGAAGCTGAAAGTCCGCGCTGATGGACAGGACGGATCGGCCTCCTTTATGTGACCGGTGAATTATTTTGAAACCATATAAATCGTGGACATATCCCACGCCGAGGTAGGATAGAACACATATCCGGCATAGTCCGAGCTGACCGCTACGAAGTCCGCCGGATCCTCAATATAGACGGCCACGGCGTTTTCGGCCAGGTTGATCTGCATCTGCTTGTACAGATCCGCCTTTTCATCGGTATCGATGGCGGCCAGAGCCTGCTCCAGCAGAGCATCGTATTCTTCACTGGAATAATTGAAGAAATTATTGGAGGCGTCGGACTTGTATCTGGCCAGCCAGTCGCTGGGGTTCAAATCCCCGTCAAAGCTGATGACAGTGGCCTGATAATCACGGCCCTTGTATACATCCGACAGCCAGGTGGTCCACTCCACCTCCTGGATGGTCACGTTGATGCCCACCTCCTCCAGCTGACTGGCGATGATCTGCGCCGTGTCCACATGCTGGGAATAGGAGCTGGGAACGCTGATGGTCAGATCAAAGCCGTCGGCATAACCGGCCTCGGCCAGCAGCTCCTTTGCCTTTTCCACATCATAGGTGTACATATCGGCGGTGCTTTCCTCATACCAGGTGGTCAGCGCGGGGATCATATGGGAGCCGATGATCTCACTGGCGCCGTCAAACAGAAACTGATTGATCTCCTCCCGGTTGACAGCATAGCACAGAGCCTGGCGCACCCGCACGTCGGACAGGGGTTCATACTCGTGGTTCAGAAACAGGGCGTGAACCAGATGCATGGAGCCCTCCACGATGTTGAACTGATCGCTGTACTGGGTCTCAAGGGTCTGCACCTGAGAGGTGGTCAGATAATTGAGGATATCAATGGTCCCCGCTAAAAGCTGGGTGAAGGCAGTCTCCGTATCCGCGATAAATTTAAACTCCACCTGATCCAGGTAAGCCGCGTCTCCCCAGTAATATTCGTTTCTCTCCAGAATCAGATTCTGTCCCACAGAGTAGGAAACATACTTAAAGGGACCGGTTCCGATGGGATTGCCCGCCGGGTCGTCGTTGGACGCCGGAATAATGGCCACAGTCAACTGTGCCAGAAATTCGGAATTGGCTTCCGTCAGCCAGATACTGACCGTACTTTCATCGTCGATGACGACCGAGTCCACTGCAGTTGCAAAAGAGGAAGATTCGCCCTGAATTTGGGCATAGCGTTCGATAGAATATTTGACGTCTTCCACGGTCACAGCTGTTCCGTCACTGAATAAAATGCCCTCTCTTAAGGTGAACGTATAACACGTCGCATCCTCTGAGATCACGTAACTGCTGGCGACCGCCGGCTCAAGATCGCCGTCGGAAGTGGCCTTGACAAGGCCTTCGTACATATTGAACACCACACTTCGAGTTCCTGCGTCCGTAGATTCATGGGGGTCAAGACTTACCAGGTCCTGCGTCATGCCGAGCACGACGCTGCCGCCTGTCGTAGGTGTACTGTCTGAAGAAGTATCAGATTCCATAGAAGCATCGGCGTTGTCCGTATCGGCGTCCGTGGAGGAGCTGCTTTCGGAGGAGGCCGATTCATTGGTCTGTGCATCGGAGCTCTTGCTGCCCTGGCCGCATGCGCCAAGTGCAACAGAGACGAGGAGGGCCAGTGCGCAGAAAAGAACAAGTTTCTTTTTCATGTGAGTTACCTCTCTAATCTCTAATATTTCTCCCATTATTTGATTGTCCAGGTCATTGTACGCTATTTTCGTTCAAATTTCAATAAAAAAAGGGCGGCTTAAGCGGTTGTTTCAATAAAAAAACAAAATTCTGCGGGAGATGTTCACTTGCGGCAGCGTTACAATAAAATCATCTTGCAAGGGTTGTCCCTTTGTAGTATTATTTTTCTGAAAGAAACGCATCTGTCCATGAATTTGGACATTATATATAGGAAGAAACGAGGAAGATAAATATATGAGGGACGGATCCTGCTTTATCATCGGCGCCGGCGACCTGACGGTGGGAAGCTTTCCTTATCATAAGGATACGGACTATGTCATCGCCGCGGACGGCGGTCTTTTATACTGCGGCATACTGGAGGTGGAGCCCAATCTGGTGATCGGGGATTTCGATTCCCTGGATGAGGAGCTGCGAAGAGCGGTGGAGGAGCTGGAGCGGATCGCGCCGGAGAAGGTCAAAAGGCTGCCGGAGGAAAAGGACGACACCGATATGATGGCGGCGGTCAGAGAGGGACTGGCGCTGGGCTATCGGCGTTTTTATATGTACGCGGCCTGCGGCGGCAGACTGGAGCACACTCTGGCCAATATTCAGATACTGAAATATCTCAAAAACCGCGGCGCGGAGGGCTTCATCTGCGACGGCAGCAGCATGTATCTGCTGGTGCAGGATGAGGAGATCGCCCTGAAGGAAACCCTGGAGGGATATGTCAATATTTTCTGTATGGGGGACAGCGCCCGGGGAGTGACTGTGCGAAATCTGAAATATGAGTTGAACGGCGTGGAGCTGACGGATGATTTTCCTCTGGGAATCAGCAATGAGTTTATCGGAAAATCAGCCACCATATCTGTGGAAGAGGGCACGCTTTTAGTGATGATTGACTGGGCGGAGTGAGGGGAAAGTATGATACGGAATATCGTCTTTGACATGGGCCAGGTGCTGATGTATTTTCGCCCGGACAGCTTTCTTGGCCGCTACTCTCTTTCAGAGGAGGAAAAGAATCTGCTGAAAAGAGAAGTATTTCAGAGTGTGGAATGGGTTCTCTTAGACTGGGGCGAGCTGACCGACGAGCAGGCCCTGGAGCGGATCTGCCCCAGGCTGCCTCAGTCTCTGCATCCGGTGGCCCGCAGGCTGGTGGGCATGTGGGATCGTCCCATCGAGCCGGTGGAGGGCATGGCGGAATTACTCAGAGACCTGAAAGAGGCCGGTTATGGGATTTACCTCCTCAGCAACGCAAGCTTTCGCCATCCGGATTACTGGAAGCGGGTGCCGGGAAGCGAATATTTTGACGGGCTGGTGATCTCAGCCTTTGAAAAGAAGATCAAGCCCAATCCGGAGATTTATCAATGTCTGCTGGAGCGGTTCGGCCTGGCGGCGGAGGAATGCTTTTTTGTGGATGATCAGCCTGCCAATGTGGCGGGAGCCTTTGTGACGGGGATGGACGGCGCGGTTTTCCGCGGTGTGCGGGAGCTGAGAGCGGAACTGGCCAAAAGAGGCGTGCTGTGCGGAATGTGAGAACCAAACCGACCCCGAGAGGGGTGCTGGGCGGAATGTGAGAATCAAACCGGCCAAAAGAGGCGTGCTGTGCGGAATGTGAGAACCAAACCGACCCCGAAGGGCATGGCATGCAGAATTTGAAAATGAAACCGGTCAAAAGGAGGGGCGTGCGCCCGAAGATTGAATCTGGGGATGAAAACAAGATTCTTGCATATCCTGAGGAATGAGAGTATAATGAACCAGAAAAAGTTCCTCCTGCCAGACGACCTGAACGATAGAAACAGACCCGTCAGGCCGTTTGTAAAAGGCTGTGATTAGTACCGACGAAATGAATGATCAAAGAAAAAGAAGATGACATAGAAAAAGGAGATACAAAATGAGTAAGAAACCGGTAGTTTTAATGATTCTCGACGGCTTTGGCCTGAACGACAAAACCGAGGGCAACGCCGTAGCCCAGGCCAACACCCCTGTGATTGACGGCCTGATGGCCCAGTACCCCTTTGTCAGAGGCAACGCCTCCGGCATGGCGGTGGGGCTTCCGGAGGGCCAGATGGGCAACTCCGAGGTAGGCCACCTGAATATGGGCGCGGGCCGCATTGTGTATCAGGAGCTGACCCGCATCACCAAGGAGATTCAGGACGGAACCTTCTTTGAGAATCCGGCTCTGCTGGCAGCCGTCGAGAACTGCAAAAAATACGACAGCGCCTTCCACTGCTACGGCCTGGTCAGCGACGGCGGCGTCCACAGCCACATCAACCATCTGAAGGGGCTTCTGGATCTGGCCAAAAAGGAGGGTCTGACCAAGGTGTATGTGCACTGCTTCCTGGACGGCAGAGACACGCCTCCCCAGTCCGCGGCAGACTATGTGAAGGAGGTTGTGGATTACACGGAAGAGATCGGCGTGGGCAGGGTGGTCTTCGTATCCGGCCGCTACTACGCCATGGACAGAGATAATAATTACGACAGAGTAAAGCTGGCCTACGATGCCTTGACCAGGGGCGAGGGTCTGACCGCTCCCGACGCTGTCACCGCAGTAAAGCAGTCTTATGAAAAGGGCGAGAATGACGAGTTCGTGCGTCCCACCGTGGTGGTGGAGGACGGCCAGCCTGTGGGCCTGATCAAAGAGCATGACTCCATCGTGTTTTTCAACTTCCGTCCCGACAGGGCCAGAGAGATCACCAGAGCCTTCTGCGACGATGATTTCAAGGGCTTTGACAGAGGACCCCGCATGGAGCTGTGCTATGTGTGCTTCTCTGACTACGATCCTACCATCCCCAATAAGCTGGTAGCTTTCCAGAAGATTTCCGTCACCAACACCTTCGGTGAATGGCTGGCGGCTCAGGGTATGACCCAGGCCCGCATCGCGGAGACGGAAAAGTACGCTCACGTCACCTTCTTCTTCAACGGCGGCGTGGAAGTGCCAAACGAGGGCGAGACCAGAATTCTGGTTAATTCCCCCAAGGTAGCCACCTACGACTTAAAGCCGGAGATGAGCGCCTATGAGGTATGCGACAAGCTGACGGAAGCCATTACTTCCTTAAAATATGATGTCATTATCATCAACTTTGCCAATCCCGACATGGTGGGCCACACCGGCGTCATTGAAGCCGCCATTCAGGCCGTGCAGGCAGTGGATACCTGCGTGGGCAAGGCAGTGGAAGCCCTGAAGAGCGTTGACGGCACCATGCTGATCTGCGCCGACCACGGCAACTGCGAGCAGATGATCGACTACGAGACCGGTGAGCCCTTCACCGCTCACACCACCAACCAGGTGCCCTTCATCCTGGTCAACTATGATGAGAATTACACCTTAAGAGAGGGCGGCTGCCTGGCAGACCTGATCCCCACCCTGATCGAGATTATGGGCAAGGAGCAGCCGGCGGAGATGACCGGTAAATCATTGCTGATCCGCAAATAATCTGCCTTCACCATAAAGAATGCGCAGGATCAAAAATGATTTATAGTGAACGACAAAAATAGCTTGTCGTTCACTATAAAGAGGATGCACACGAT
>JAJPYH010000059.1 GCA_021205045.1 Lachnospiraceae bacterium
GTCGGGGCTAATGTTAAAGATTTTTCGGGACATTTTCAAAAATGCTTGACAGGAATTATGAGTATTTTTATTCCCCATCTATAATGAAAAAGCCATAATTGCAAGCTTGGAGCATTGAATCTCCTGAATCAGCATGCCTTTGCGGGTCTTCTCAGCAACAGGGATAGCGATGAAATCGTCCAGGGAGTAAATCTGCTCTCTGTATTCGGTTTTGGTGCCGCCCCGGAATTTTCTGATTTCGCGCTTCTCGGAAACCTTGATTTTGGTGTGGAGAACCTGGAAGGTCTGGTAGACCATGCCGGTTCCTTCCATATAATAAAACAGGCTCTCTATGGTGGTTTCCGGGTCCACTTCCTTCATCACGTAGACATTCAGAATGGCCTGAAATTTGAAAGGCACATCCTTCTCCGTTGCCAGATCGCCCAGGCTGAACTTGCCGCCCACATAGAGCTTTCCCGCATCCTGCATGACATATCTGTAATCTCTGTATTCCATCTTATTGATCCTCGCAGCCTTCCAGATAACCGATTTTATAACCGCTGATACGCATGGCGTCCCGGATTTCCTCCTCGGATCTGCCGGTCTCCTGAGCCAGCTCTTCCACAGTGACCTTGCGCATCAGGCTTTCCGACAGTTCCTTCGCCTGATCCATGACCACGTTGACCTGATCGGCAAGCTTTTCATTCTCCTCACGGGTGCCATTGAGAGATGCGATATAGTCCTCCATAGCGTCCATGATCATTTTGACCAGCAGCCCCTGGGCCTCCCCGGCATGCTCCATAGCGTCCAGCATGGTCACGCCCACAGACAGGGCCACATTGCCCTCTCCGATCAGATCCTCCAGAAAGGCCCCCTGTCCGGCGTAAAGCCTGGCGATTTCAGCGACTCTCGGCAAAAAGGCCTCGGTCAGTCTGCGCATGGACTGCTGATCCCGGGCCATGGCGGACAGGGTAAGGGCTTCCAGCTCTCCCTCACTGACCGCGGGCAGAGCCTCCAGCGACTTTAAATAGCTGTCCAGATAGTCCACATCCTCGGGAGTCATGTAGTCCTCCGGGTTTACGGCCTCCTCCACGCCGATGCGCTGCTTTTTGAGATAGTCATAGACCAGCTCCATCTGCTGCGGCTCAAAATGTAAGGGGGCAAAGGCGGTGTCCAACTGTTCTTTAGAGATCACGCCGGACTGGTCTTTGGCCAGCTTTTTGATATATTCCAATGTTTTTGCAAATAAAATTTCCTGATTCTGTTCTGCCACATTGACTCCTTTTTATTTGACATGTTCATGGGTAAACAAATGCTCGGAGCAATATTCGTAATTGCCCTTGCACTTACTGCAGTAACGAAACTCCAGATTGGGATTGGACAGCTCCGTCTGTCCGCAGATGGCGCACTTGTGTACCGCCTTCATCTTTGGAGATGTACTCTCCTTTTTGGGGGCGGAGGCGGTATGCGTGCGGTTTCTGACCCTGGCCGCCTGCCGTCTGTAAATCTGCTGCGGATTGAAGGAGGTTCTGTTGCGGAGCAGGAAAACGCCCATATTGATCAGCGCCGCGCCGATCACAAACTTGCTGAAAACATTGCCCTGGATAAAGTAATATCCAAGCAAAAGCAGATAGATCACCCCCAACACCTTGGTCTTGACGGGAATGATAAAGAACAGCATCACCTGCATGTCCGGGAAGGTGACCGCATATCCCAGGAATATGGACAGGGTAATATAGTATGTGGACATATAATAGGAAGCATAATAAGAATAGTAGCTCATCGCCTCCGCACTGGCACTGCCTCCCAACGCCAGCCAGACGTAACCCAGGCACAGGAACGCGGCCAGAATGGTACAGAAAATGCCGCCGAAAATATAGACATTATATTTCCAGGTGCCCCACACTCTCTCCAGCATGGTGCCCACCGACCAGTAAAAATACAGCATCAGCAGGGTAAAGAAGTCAAAGCTGGAGGGCGGTATCAGAACCCAGGTGAACAGCCGCCAGATCTGTCCGTGCAAAATCTTCCAGGCGTCCAGCGACAGCCAGGTGTACAAAAAGGAATACCCGGCGTCCGTCAGCTGCAGCACGTAGCCGATGGCAAAGCCGATCACCAGATAAAGGGACAGGTTTTTGATGGCGTAGCGGCCAAACTTTCTTTCGAGATTGTTTTTTCGATAATTCATAGATTCATTGTCCTTCCTGACTGACTGAAATATTTGCTCTGACTCCGGGGAACAGATAATTCGCATTTTCACGAGGTATCTGCTCATATATCAGTATGACTGCAAATAGTTGTCAATTGAAGCAATCATATCAAATTTTATCCGGAAAGTAAATAAACGGATTTTCAATACCGATATGATTTTGCCCGATTTTAGATTCTTTTCATTTTTTTCATTTTATTTACCAATACAGAGTGACAGGTTTTGTTGATTTTAGATAAAAAAAGCGTTATAATAGCGATACTGTAAAGTATTACAAAAGAAATGAGGGTTTTTATGAATTGCAACACGTGTGAAGCCCAGGCCCGTCTGGGGATCGATATCGGTTCCACCACTGTCAAGGTGGTCGTCCTGGATCATGCAAACAATATTTTATTTTCCGAGTATCAGCGGCATTTCGCCGATATTCAGCTGACCTTATCCAATCTGCTGGGTCACGCCATCGATGCCATCGGGGACATCACCGTGTACCCCGCGCTCACCGGCTCCGGCGGCTTAAGCCTGGCAAATCACTTACATATTCCATTTTATCAGGAAGTCATAGCGGTCTCCACTGCCTTAAAGGATAGGGCGCCATTGACGGAAGTAGCCATTGAGCTGGGCGTCGAGGACGCCAAGATCATTTATTTTGAGAACGGCAATGTGGAGCAGCGCATGAACGGCATCTGCGCCGGCGGCACCGGCTCCTTTATCGACCAGATGGCAAGCCTTCTGCAGACCGATGCGGCAGGTTTAAATAAGTACGCCGAAAATTATCAGTCCCTGTACACCATCGCGGCCCGCTGCGGCGTGTTCGCCAAGTCCGACATTCAGCCCCTGATCAATGACGGGGCTACCAGAGAAGATCTGTCCGCCTCCATCTTTCAGGCGGTGGTCAACCAGACCATCTCAGGGTTAGCCTGTGGCAAGCCCATCCGGGGGCATGTGGCCTTCCTGGGCGGTCCGCTGTATTTTCTGCCGGAGTTAAAGAAGGCCTTTATCCGTACCCTGAAGCTGGACGATGAGCATGTAATGCAGGTGGAGAATCCCCACCTGTTCGCGGCCATCGGCACCGCCATGAACACGAAGGCAGAGGCGGAGATTTCCTTAAGCGCGCTGAAAAAGCGGATGGACGACAAGGTGGTGCTGGATTTCGAGGTGGAGCGCATGGAGCCCCTGTTTAAAGACCAGGCAGACTACGATGAATTCGTAGCCCGCCATGCCGCCCACAGGGTGGAGCAGGGTTCCCTGGCGGACTATCACGGCGGATGCTATCTGGGTATCGATGCCGGGTCCACCACCACCAAGGTGGCTGTGGTAGGCGAAGACGGCACTCTCCTGTACAGCTTCTATTCCAATAATAACGGCTCTCCGCTGGATACGGCCATCCGGGCCATCGCGGAGATTGCAAAGATCCTGCCAAAAGACGCCAAAATTCTGCGCTCCTGCTCCACCGGCTACGGCGAGGCTCTCTTAAAGGCCGCCTTTTTGCTGGATCAGGGCGAGGTGGAGACGGTGGCCCACTACTATGCAGCCGCCTTCTTTGATCCGGATGTGGACTGCATCCTGGACATCGGCGGTCAGGATATGAAATACATCCGCATTAAGAATCACGCCGTGGACAGCGTTCAGTTAAATGAGGCCTGCTCCTCCGGCTGCGGCTCCTTCATCGAGACCTTTGCCAAATCCTTAAATTATTCCGTACAGGATTTCGCCACGGAGGCGCTGTTTGCTCAAAATCCCATTGATCTGGGCACCCGCTGTACCGTGTTCATGAATTCCAAGGTAAAGCAGGCTCAGAAGGAGGGCGCCAGCGTGGCGGACATCTCCGCAGGTCTGGCCTATTCTGTCATCAAAAACGCACTGTATAAGGTAATGAAGGTGGCGGACGCCACCGCCATGGGCAAGAATATCGTGGTCCAGGGCGGCACCTTTTACAATAACGCGGTGCTGCGCAGCTTTGAGAAGGTGGCCGGATGCGAGGCCATCCGCCCGGACATCGCGGGTATCATGGGAGCCTTCGGCGCGGCGCTGATCGCCAGAGAGCAGTATCACAATCAGCCGGAGCCTACCACCATGCTTTCCCTTGAGCAGATTCAGGCTCTGAAATTCACCACCTCCATGGCCAAGTGCAAGGGCTGCACCAACAACTGCCGTCTGACCATCAACCGCTTCGGCGGCGGCAGGCAGTATATCAGCGGCAACCGCTGCGAGCGGGGCCTGGGCCTTGCCAAAAAGCACAGCGATGTGCCCAATTTATTTGAATACAAATTAAAGAGAATCTTTGATTATGAGCCGTTGGACGAGGTGGCGGCCACCCGGGGCACTGTGGGCATTCCCCGGGTGCTCAATATGTATGAAAATTATCCCTTCTGGTTTACCTTCTTTACAAAGCTTGGATACCGGGTGGTGCTCTCTCCTCTGTCCACTCATAAGATTTATGAGCTGGGCATCGAGTCGATCCCCTCGGAATCCGAGTGCTATCCGGCGAAGCTGGCTCACGGCCATGTGAAGTGGCTGATCGAGAAGGGCGTGGATTTCATCTTTTATCCGGCGCTGTTTTATGAGCGCAATGAGACGGAGGACGCGGGCAACCACTACAACTGCCCCATCGTCACCTCCTACAGTGAAAATATCAAGAATAACATGGAGGAAATCACCGACGGCAGCGTCCGCTTCCGCAATCCCTTCATGAGCTTCCTCTCCGTGGACACCATCAGCCAGCAGCTGGAGAAAGAATTTACGGAGATTCCGAAGGAAGAAATCCGCAGCGCCTGCGAGGCTGCCTGGGAGGAGCTGGCTCACGCCAGAAAGGACATGGAGGATAAGGGCGAGGAGGCTCTGGCATGGCTTGCCAAAACCGGCAAGCGGGGTATTGTGCTGGCCGGCCGTCCCTACCACATCGACCCGGAGATCAATCACGGTATCCCGGAGATGATCACCTCCTACGATATTGCTGTGCTGACCGAGGATTCTGTCTCCCACCTGGCAAGCCCGGAGCGGCCCCTGATCGTCTCCGACCAGTGGATGTACCACAGCCGCCTGTACCGCGCCGCCCAGTTTGTCAAAAAGACCGACCAGCTGGATTTAATCCAGCTCAACAGCTTCGGCTGCGGCCTGGACGCGGTGACCACGGATCAGGTGTCCGATATTCTGACCGGCTCCGACAAAATTTACACCTGTCTGAAGATCGACGAGGTGAATAACCTGGGCGCGGCCAGAATCCGTATCCGTTCTCTTCTCTCCGCCATCCGTGTGCGTGAGCAGGAAAAGAAGCAGCGGGAAATTCACTCCAGCGCCTACAACCGTGCGGTCTTTACGGAGGAAATGCGGGACAATTATACCATTCTCTGTCCGCAGATGTCGCCCATTCATTTCAATATGCTGGAAACAGCCATGAAGAAATGCGGCTACAACGTGCATGTACTGCAGAATGACAATAAGCATTCCGTGGACGTGGGATTAAAATATGTCAACAACGACGCCTGCTACCCCTCTCTGCTGGTGGTAGGTCAGGTTATGGAAGCGCTGCTGTCGGGAGATTATGATTTAAATAAGGTAGCCGTCATCATGACCCAGACCGGCGGCGGCTGCCGGGCCACCAACTATGTGGGCTTTATCCGCAGAGCCTTAGAAAAGGCCGGGATGCCGCAGATTCCGGTGATTTCCCTGAATCTGAACGGCATGGAGACCAATCCCGGATTTAAGATCAGCGTGGGACTTGGCCTGCGGCTGGTCATGGGCGCGGTGTTCGGCGATATTTTCATGCGCTGTCTGTACCGGATGCGTCCTTATGAGGAGGTGCCGGGAAGCGCCAACGCGCTGCATGAGAAGTGGGAAGAGAAATGCAAGGAATTCCTCGGAAGCGACCATGTGAGTTATTTCACTTTCCGGAAAATGTGCCGTGAAATCATCCAGGACTTCGATCATCTGCCCATCAGAGACATCAAAAAGCCCAGGGTTGGTATTGTGGGCGAGATTCTGGTGAAGTTCTCTCCCGCCGGCAACAATCATCTGGTGGATCTCTTAGAGCAGGAGGGAGCCGAGGCTGTGATGCCGGATCTGATTGATTTCATTTTGTATTGTTTCTATAATCAGGTCTATAAGGCGGAAAATCTGGGCACCAGCAAGCGGACCTCTCAGGTCAGCAAACTGGGAATCTGGGCCGTAGAGCGTTTCAGAGGCGCCGCCAGAACAGCTTTTGAAAAAAGTGAGCACTTCACACCTCAGGCCAATATTTATGATCTGGTGAAGTACGCGGAGCCCTTTGTGTCCATCGGCAATCAGACCGGCGAGGGATGGTTCCTTACCGGGGAGATGGTGGAGCTTCTGCACAGCGGAGTGGCGAATATTGTGTGTACTCAGCCCTTTGCCTGCCTGCCCAATCATGTGGTAGGCAAGGGCGTGATCAAGACGCTGCGCAAGCACTTCCCGGAGGCGAATATTGTGGCCATCGATTATGATCCGGGGGCTTCAGAGGTGAATCAGCTCAACAGAATTAAGCTGATGCTGTCTACGGCTTATAAGAAGCTTGGGTGATAGTGAACGACAAAAATAACTTGTCGTTTACTATTATTACTCAAGAGTCGCGCAAAAAAATAAACTGTTTCGCTCATGCTGTGCCAGACACAGAAATCGCGAAACAGTTTATTTTTTTGCACTCTGTTTTTGCAGCTTACAGACCGAAAGTTTTTCTCACCGTAGTTATGATGACGAGATTCCGTTTGAATTCGGAAAGGGTTTCAGACCTGCACCTCTCCTGCAAGTATCCGCTTGTAGTCCTCCAGATTTCTGGCCAGCAGGGCCGGGGTGTCCAGACCGTAGGGACATCTGGACTTGCACTGGTTGCAGTGAAGGCAGTCCTCGATGCGCATCATTTTGGCCTGAGATTCCGGCGTCAGATGGCCCTGGGACGGAGATCTGCGGATCAGGAGACTCATGCGGGCGCAGTTGTTGATCTCAATGCCAACGGGACAGGGCATGCAGTAGCCGCAGCCTCTGCAGAAGTCGCCGGAAAGCTGGGCCCGGTCTTTTTCGATGAGAGCTCTGATCTCCTCTGTCATGGCGGGCGGATTGTCTATGTAGGACAGGAACTCTTCCAGCTCGTTCATGCGCTGGACGCCCCAGATGGGAAGGACGTTGTCATACTGGGCGGCGTAGGCGTAGGCCGCGGCGGAGTCTGTGATCAGGCCGCCGGAGAGAGATTTCATGGCGATGAAGCCAATATTCCTTTCTTTGCACAGGGTTACCAGTTCAATGTCGGCTTCCGTTGCCAGGTAACAGAAGGGAAATTGAAGAGTCTCATAAAGGCCGCTCTCAATAGCCTCTCTAGCCACATTCAGACGGTGGTTGGTGATGCCGATGTGGCGGATTTTGCCCTGGCGCTTTGCCTCCAGCGCGGCGTCATAGAGGCCGTTGTCCTGTCCCGGCCTGGGACAGAAATCAGGATTATGGAACTGGTAGATATCAATGTAGTCTGTGCCCAGAGTTTTCAGGCTGGTCTCCAGATCCTTCCACATCTGTTCTCCGGTTTTGGCCGTGGTCTTGGTGGCGATATAGATCTGGTCTCTGACGTCCCCCAGGGCCTCTCCCATTTTTGCCTCGGAATCCGTGTAGGCTCTGGCGGTATCAAAAAAGTTGATGCCGGACTCGTAGGCTTTTCTCAAAATGCTGACAGCATTTTCCTGGGAAATGCGCTGAATCGGCAGGGCGCCGAAGCCGTTTTTCTGCACTGTGATGCCGGTGCTGCCCAATGTGACTGTTGTACCTCTGATTTCCATAAAAAATCCTCCCATCTTTCCTTCATCTGTCAATCCGATATTTCATTTATCTCTTGCCTGCAGCAATCTCGAAACCAATCATAATACGAATCCATCCCCGAGAGCTGCCTTTCATGACAGCATCCCGATTTCATTCTGTTCATCGGATTCCTGACCGGCTTCCATCCTTATGATATCAGGCAGGCATTCATTTACAGCTTCTTGATCAGCTGGTTCATCCTGTCTTCATGAGCCAGCACCAGCAAATGATCGTCCCCGTTAATCACAGTCTGTGGGTTGGGCATGTAGTTGGGCGTCTGGTCCGGCCCTGTGATGGCTATGATATAGACGTCATATCTGGCACGAATGTCGGAATTGAGGATGCTCTTGCCCACCCACTCCTTCAGTGGTGTGATCTCATAGATGGAATAGCCGCCCCGCAGGTCGATATAGTCAAAAATATGGTCATTATTATATTTGACTGCCGCACGGATGGCGGAGTCTTTATTAGGAAGTATGATCTCATCAGCGCCGTTACGCAGCAGAAATTTGGCATGAACCTCGTTGCTGACCTGGCTGATCACGTATTTGGCGCCCAGGTCTTTTAACAGGCTGGTGATCTCCAGGCTGTTCTGGAAGTTGCTGCTGATGCAGACAAAGCAGAGATCAAAGCTGGAGACGCCGATTCTCTTGAGCACGCTCTCACGGGTGCAGTCAGCGATCAGGCTGCTGGTGGCTATATCGAGCAGGTCCTCCAGGGCGGTTTCGTCCTTGTCGATGATCATGATTTCATTTTTCAGCTCTGCCAGCTCACGGCAGAGGTAGTGGCCGAAGTTGCCCAGGCCGATGATCAGAATGGATTTCATGGGAAGCTCCTTTTTTCTATATACATTTAACCGACGGTAATGTCTTCCTCCGGGTAGCGGATTCCTCCTGTCCTCCTTTTCTCCGTGAAGGACATGGCGAAGGAGAGGCTGCCTACTCTGCCCAGGAACATGAGAGCCATGATCACAAGGCGTGAGACGGTGTTCAGGTCTCTGGTGACACCGGTGGACATGCCCACGGTGCCGATGGCGGAGAAGGCTTCAAAGAGCACATCCGCCAGGGGCAGGTCCTGACCGATGAGAAGGACCAGGATGGCGAAGAGAGCCAGGGAAAAGTTGATGAATACGACTACGCTGGCCCGTTTGATGGCATCCTGATTGAGGCGGCGTTTGAACACCACGCAGTCTTCTGTGTGGAGCAGGTAGGATTTTATGTATAAAATAATCACTACCACGGTGGTGGTCTTGATGCCGCCCGCGGTAGAACCGGGGCAGCCGCCGATGAACATGAAGATCATGGTCAGAATTTTGCTGCCATTGGTCAATGCCGCCGTATCCACCGTATTAAATCCGGCGGTTCTGGGGGTGACTGCGCAAAAGAGGGCCGCCCAGAATTTCTCACCCAGGCTCATGTCCGCGAACAGATTGCCGCTCTCGCTGATTCCAAAAAGAACTGTGCCGCCCGCCACCAGCACCGCGGTGGCTGTCAGGACAACCTTGGTCTGAACACGGTAGCGTTTCCAGTTCAGCCGGTTTTCAAAGATATCGTCCCAGACCAGGAAGCCGATACCGCCAATCAGGATCAGCGCCGAAAGCACACTGACCACCAGGGGATCGAATACGTAGGCCGAGAAGGAGGAATACTCCTCCCGGTATCCCATCAGATCGAAGCCGGCGTTGCAAAAGGCGGAAATGGAATGAAAAATTCCATAATAGATCCCTTTGACGACTCCCATCTGCGGTATAAAACGGACAGCCAGCAGGATCGCGCCGGTTCCTTCAAAGATCAGGGTGCCGCAGACGATTCTCTTTACCAGCTTCACGCTTCCGCGCAGCTGCAGGGTATTCAGACTCTCGTGAATCAGCTCCCGGCCCTCCAGACCAATCTTCTTTTTGAGTAAAAGCATGGTAAAGGTGCCGATGGTAATAAAGCCAAGACCGCCGATCTGAATCTCCGTCAGCAGTACCAGCTGGCCGAACACCGTCCAGTGGCTCCAGGTGTCGTACACCACCAGCCCCGTCACGCAGGTAGCCGAGACGGAGGTAAACAGCGCGCCCAGAAAGGTGGTCTCCTGCCCTGCCTTCGAGGCGAAGGGCAGCATCAACAGACAGGCTCCCACAAAGATAATGATCAGGAAGCCCGCCATAATCATCTGCGTTCTCGAAAAATAATCTGACAGCCGATGATTTCTCAGCTTTTCTATCAATGGATTGCTCTTTTCCGGTATCACACTACTCCCCACTGTCAGGCAGCCATCATCCTGCAGCCTGACCTTATGATGATGTCATGAGCAAATGACGCTCATGACCCAATTGTCCATTCTCCATCACTGTTCAGCGCCATCCAATCATGTCATGCCACAGGTGCGGAAGGCTATCCCCGAACCAGCTTTTGTCATTGTATCACGTTTCAGGGATAATAGCAATTACGCATTCCATGTAAAAACAGGCAAAAAAAGACTGTGCAAGAGTACCTTTACTCTCACACAGCCTTATCTCCAAGTAATCATCATCAAGTAATGCAGGTGTTGTGTCCAACAGGAAGCCTTACTCAGCTTCCACAGCAGTGAAAATATTGTTGTCAGCTTCGCCCATATCCGTCAGAGCCGCGATATCATTATCAAGCACCTTCTGACTCTTGTACGTTTTTGCTTCAGTAATATCGTAAGTATTTACAAAATAGCCTTTTTTCACGCTGACAGTCTTCACATAGCCTTCCTCGCCGCTGAATTTATTGGTCCACTTTAAAATCAACCTGGAATTTGCCATTGCTCATCCTCTCTTTTCCTGACACATCTCACAGCAGCTCATACAGGCTCTTTACCTCATACCCAGCACTGCGCCAAAAGCGGGCAGTCTGAATTTACAGAGCCGCCGTTGGTCGTGTCATAATTTACGAGATTATAATAGTATATTTTAGACAAAAACGCAAGTAATTTTTTGTGAAAAACTACGATTTTACGTGTTTTCAGCACATTTACCACCAGTTTTTCTTTGTATCTGGAAAAGCACCGGCAAATTGACGGCGCCCGGTTTTACACTCAGTGTATTGTTATGGACTGTCACAAAAGCTTACACCCCGTGCCCCTTTGCCATAATCACATCCACCACACGGTCAACGTATCTGCGGCATTCCTCTTCGCTCTCCGCTTCCACCATGACCCGGATCACAGGCTCGGTTCCGGATTCCCTGACCAGAACCCGCCCTCTGTCTCCCAATTCATCAGCCACTTCCTGCACCGCATTCTGAACGTCCGGATCCGCCTGGGCGACCGCCTTATCCTTCACCTTCACATTCTCAAGCACCTGAGGATAAATGGTCAGAGGCTCGGCCAGCTTGCTCAGCGGCTGTTTTTTGGCCAGCATGGCTTCCATGATCTTGAGGCTGGTCAGAATACCGTCCCCGGTGGAAGCATATTTTGAGAAAATAATATGCCCGGACTGTTCGCCGCCGATGCGGTTGCCGTGCTGCGACATATATTCGTACACATATTTGTCGCCCACAGCGGTTTTGACATAGTCGATGCCGGCCTCATCAAAGGCCTTATACAGGCCAAAATTGGACATCACAGTGGTGACCACGGTGTTGGTCATCAGCTTGCCCCGCTCCTTCATATATCTGGCATAAATATAGAGGATATGGTCTCCGGTGATGACCTGGCCCTTTTCGTCCACGCACAGACACCTGTCAGCATCGCCGTCATAGGCAAAGCCCACATCCAGGCCGTTCTCCACGACGAACTTCTGCAGCCCCTCAATATGGGTGGAACCGGCGTTCATATTGATATTGAAGCCATCGGGCTCCGCATTGATCACATAGGTTTTGGCTCCCAGGGCGTCAAAAACGGACTTGGCGATATTCCAGGCGCTGCCGTTGGCACAGTCCAGCCCCACCTTCACATCCTTGAAGGAATAAATTCCCAGGGAGATCAGGTAGCCGATATAACGGCTTCTGCCGGAAAAATAATCCACGGTCCGCCCCACGTGCTCCCGCTCTCCATAAGGAATGCTGTCCCATTTCTGCCCGAAGATTTCCAGCTTGCCATCGATATAATCCTCCACATAGCCGATGGTTTCCTCGTCCATCTTCTCTCCCCGGTTATTGATCAGTTTGATGCCGTTGTCATAATAGGGATTGTGGCTGGCGGAAATCATAATGCCGCAGTCGAAGTCATCCACTCTTGGAATGTAGGCCACGGACGGGGTTGTGGTCCCATGGAGAAGGTAGGCCTCCGCCCCGGACGCAACCAGGCCGCCCACAAGAGTATACTCAAACATATAGCTGGATCGTCTGGTGTCCTTGCCGATGATCACCTTGGCCGGGGTGGGATCCCCCGCTCTTCTCTTCAGCTCTCCGTAGTACCATCCGAGAAACCGGCCAATCTTGTATGCGTGATCGCCGGTCAAAGTTTTGTTGGCTTCTCCCCTGAAGCCGTCAGTTCCAAAATATCTGCCCATTTTCCTCACCTTTATTTATATATTGTCTTCTGGCAAAAACGATGCGATTCTATTCTATTTGCCGCTCTTTGCCGCGCCGTAACAATCCAGGCACTGCCTTTATTCTCCGCCCTTTCTCAGCACTACCAGCAGGGTCTTGAAAAGAATCCTGATATCCAGCCAGAGGCTCCAGTTGTCTATGTACTGCAAATCCATTTTCACCACATCTTCAAAATCACTGATGTCGTTCCTGCCGCTGACCTGCCACAGGCCTGTGATCCCGGGCTTGGCGCTCAGGCGCCGCTTCTGGCTTGCCTCGTACTGTTCGAACTCATCGACTGTGGGCGGTCTGGTGCCCACCAGGCTCATGTCGCCCTTGAGCACATTCCAGAACTGAGGCAGCTCATCAATGCTTGTGGCGCGGATGAACTTTCCGACCTTCGTGATGCGGGGATCGTCCTTCATCTTAAACATGGGGCCGCCCATCTCATTCTGCTCCATCAGCTCCTTCTTGCGTTCCTCCGCATCCTTGTACATGGAACGGAACTTATACATTTTGAAAATACGGCCATTCTTCCCAACCCGGTTCTGGCCAAAGAACAGAGGGCCGGGCGACTCCACCAGAAGCGGAATGGCGAGCACTACAGTCACCAGAGCCGTAATCAGAAGACCGACGATACCTCCGACAATATCCATCAGACGCTTGAGCAGCATCATCCGCCAGTCATACTGAGGACCGGAGAATGTGATGACCGGCTCACTGCCAACGATGCCGATACTCTTGCGTCTGCCCTCAAAATGCTTGAGCAGTTCAATGCTCACATGGACGTTGACGCCCATCTTCTCAAACTCCATGGCAACCTTGAAGGTGGAGTGTCCGGTGTTATAGGGGACGTTGATGTAAACCTCATCCACAGCATGGCTTTGCACGTAGCTGTACATATTACTATATGTGGCAACCACCTCCACGTCACCGTCCAGGTCATATTTCGTCCCGACCTGATTTTCATCCAGAACCGCAATCCCGCACAGCCTGTAATTCCAGTCGCTGGCGCATCCCTTCAGAGTCTCCTGCAGTCTGTCCGATGTGGTCACCAGAAACATCTGCGGCACGTTTTTCCTGTTCCGGTGCACCTTCAGCAGGTAATAGCGCAGCAGAATATGCACACCGAAGAACAGGAGCGAATTCACCAAAGCAACGCAGAAATATGTGCCCCTGGAAATATCGGCCATCGTGTTGATATTCATGAGCAGCACAATCGCCTCGACAATGAGCAGGATAATCCCTGACTTCACAGATTCCCACAGTGCCCTGAGTGTGCTCCGGCGAAGGAAGCCATTCTCAATGTCAATCAAAAGAATGCCCGCCACATAAAGCAAAAGCATCATCGGGAGGCTGTGCCAAAAGCCCTCCCCTGACCAGATTATATCAATTACCTGTCCGACTCTCTCGTGGTGATACAAAGCCATCCAAAGAAAGCATCCTATAAAATAACTGGCAGCACAGATGAAGAAGTCTACAACGACCAACATAAACGCCTGCCTGTTTTCTTTTGTAGTATTCATATACAGTGAGTACCTTTCCAGCTTAGTCTGCGGTATCCTATCCCTCAATGGGAATACCGGCTTTCGCGGCTTCGATGTTCTATGTTTCAGAATACCAAAACCTCTGATAGCAGTAGCTTACCATAAACCTGACCGGCAATCAAGGCCTGTTTGTACTCTTTATTTTATAAATCCGGTGCCAAAATATGGAGCCGCTGCCTGAAAGACGATCACTCATCTCGCTGCAGCGGCTCCATTTTGGATGCTGTCATGTGTAAAACAAACTTCTTTCTCAGGGCGGACATTCCTTATTCCTATCCCAATGCAGCTTCATCACTCAGTCCTTCCACGATGACCGCAACAACTCAGCAACGGCTTCGTTTTTACTGTTATCGCTTGTACACGGGTTTTCTCACGATTTCCGTCTGCAAAGAATAATTTTCCTCATGTATTACTATTCACGGTCCTCCCCCAACATGTGCAAAAGCCCCCAGCAGAGCTGTGCGGCGCAGCAAAAAACGCTGCTCATCTTTTTGCTTATCGAGAAACCAGTCACGAACCAGCTTACATTTTGCAATTTTGAGCTTAGCTCCGAGGGATACGATTAAAACCTGCTTTTCTAATGCAACTTCGATATTCTCTCTGCTTGCCTTCGGTATACCGGAGAGATCTAATGTTTCTTTATCCCGATAAAAAAATCATGGAATACTTCCGGGCAGTACGCGCCTTATAATTCAGCCACTCTTCTGTAATTCCATCCTCCCCAATGCAGAAGCCATAGTTATAGGATTTCTCGGTTTTATCTCCTGGAACCGTAAAATATACTTCAAAACTCGTGTCCTCCTTTTCAGAGGATACATCAAACAGAAACGGGCGCGGCCTTACGACTTCAAAATTTTTTTCATCATCACCATATTTAAAGGAATCGGCAACATACTCACTCATATATTCAAATATTCAACCCCGGATATGTATCAATCAGCTTCTCCCTCATTTTCTCAAGCGTCTCTGGAGTCGAACCATAGAAGAAATGCGACCACTCCCTCTCGACACTCATCTTTAAAATTTCTTCCATATAAGATGGACCTGTTGTGCGCTCCATCTTTTTATATCCACGCTTCCTGCCAACTGTGGACAAAGGTCCACCATCGGGGATAGCGAGAACAGCATTATTTTGCACCTTGCAATATTCAGGGTCTTCAAACGAACTAACACAGCTGTATACGTTTACAACCGAAATGTAATCCCCTTTCAGTTTTTGCAGGTTCTTCTCTGTAAAATTCAGCAACCATTTCATGTTGATAGCTGCAATATCAACCCCCAGAATTTTGCAGGTGGGGATCTTCGATTTATCTATTTTTCTTTTGAATAATTTTCTATCTGCACCTGACATCTGCATCCCCCGTGCTTTCGGTTCTCTGCCCATGTTGTTCATGATGAATGGCAGTCACAACAGCTTTACTGAGGTACCGCCATTTAATTACTACGACAAAAAGCCTTTAGTCGCGTCCATAGAGATCGCGTGTGTACACCTTGTCTTTCACATCATCCAAGTCGGAGCTGTACCTATTGGCAATAATCGCCTGTGACTGCTCCTTGAATTTCTCCAAGTCGTTCACAACCAGACTGTCAAAGAATGTACTTCCATCTTCCAACGTCGGCTCGTAGATATAGCCAAATGCTGAAATCACGCAATAAGAAGAAATTCCGCCAAGAGCATTCCGATGAAATCACACTGTATGAGGATGCGAGGAAATTCCTGAAAGAGAAATACCCGGATGGGAAGTTTCCATCCATGAAATCGCTGAAGGAAGAACGTGAAAAGCTGTCTGCCCGGCAAAAAGCGCAGCACGACGCTTACACCAATTTCAAGAACGCACGAAAAGACTTACAGACAAGCTGCTCCAATATCGACAGCATCCTTGGACAAGGACGGACGTTGAAGCCGGAGCAAGAGCATACGATCTCATAACAAAAACTCCAACCAGACGCTGCCGTAAAAGCAACATCTGATTGGAGTTTTTTTCTTTACATAGGGGGAGCTTTGCTCCAGTTCAAATTTAATAAGCCTGCGGAACGAGGCCGAGCCACTTTTCAATAATGCGAATGCTTCTCTTCAGGGAATTTGCAATCGTCTCAACTGGTACACCAGCATCGTATAACATTTTTGCCGTCTGCTTATCCTTTTTCTCAGTCTGTTCCCTTACTTCACTGGCAATATAATCTTCCAACACTTCCTGCTGATCAAACAATGTAATCATAATATCCACAACCTCCTTTTCCCGACTGGTCAGATAATCTTTCAGGATATTTCGATTCTTACAAATACGAATAGCTTCGGTAATTGCTTCTCTTGTCCTTCCGTATATCTTAACCTGATCATTGATCACTTTTGTGAAAACGACATACTGGTTGATGATGTCGCCTTCCTTACCATCCACAACAACCTTCACTCGAACATCAAGTGCTGTCTGCTTGCCTTCAAAAAACGTTTCTGACAGGGAAATATATTCCTTTTCAATCACCGAATCACCGGTGTAAATCACGTACAATTCAGGTTCCGGCACATGGACGAGCTTTTCTGAAAACAAACTCTGCGAAGTACTCTTTAAATAATCCTGTAAGGTACGCGCCATATACAACAGGCACCGTATGATGATATTTTCTGTCCATGTTGATTGCGCCTCTATGAGCAGGAGCAATTTGTCTCCAATCCGAACACCGAGATCATTGTAAATATCCCGAACCAGAACATTCTCAAGTGTTACATACTCAAGGTCATCTATCGTTGTCTCCTTATCCTCTGGATGGAGTGCCTGATAAAGTTGAAAAAGGTATTTTTTGTCCGAAAACAAATTTCGGAACACGCTGTCTTTTATATTTCGATTTACCAGCAGCTCATCCGATGGAGACGCTATTACATTGTTGTCCATCTTGACCACCCGGCCTTTCTATAATCTATGCAAACATGGAGACTGCTCTCCTGTTTTTATTATGATACCATAAAACAACGCATTTTAACACCCCTTTTCAAAGGGAATTCATGAAAAGTTTACGGGAAAATTTCTCATCCCGACGTCAAAAAAGAGACGCCCAGCCCACTGTGAGCCAAATGTCTCTTTTCTTCATTTCCTGCTTCGCTCATCACTTCGATTTATGATATGCTGCGGTACCGGCTTGCCCTCCCTTATCGCCATCTCCGCCTGCTTGATATGCAGCCGATCCAGCGCAGACACCCTGCCGCCGATTACTCGCGGTTTCGGCAGGTTGTTAATTCGTCCATCTATGAAACTGTAATTCTGTTCTTCGGACATTTCCACGCTTCGGAGATATTCTCCGTTTTCCAGGTACTTCTGCCAGTTCTCCAGAGGCGGTTTTGCGGGCGCAGGTTTCTGTTCTTCCGGGGGATGCAGATATTTTCGTATCTGCTCAATCGCCGCTTCATCAAAACCCTTGCAGCTCTCAACAGCTACCTTTCCATCCTCCGACAGAATCACGTAAGCCGCATTTTCCCGGTAGTTCTCACTCTGCATCAGGAAAAATTGCCTTCCATCTACAATCAGCTCCTCGCAGACTACCCAGCTCCCGCCTTTCCCTTCTATTCGATAGCCTGTCGTATCCATAGAGATTAGCGTCCCGGATGAATTCAGCCGAAGGAATCCTGCCAGAACAATCAGCTTGTCACGGTCTACATAAAAAGCAGACACCACGCCATCCCGGTTGACAACATACACGTCACTCGTGCTGATGGAATGTCCCGGAAAATTTCTCGGAAGGTGTTGCTGAAACCTCGCATGGAGATTTTCCACGGTCTCTTTCGGGGACATATACGATAAATACACTTGGTTATAGGAATCTGAACACACGCGGATGTTTTTTTGCTGCAGCTCGTCGTAGGGGCGGAACCGTATTTCACGGTATTCCGCCCCATCCTTTACCTGATACACGGCAAACCGGTTAATCTTCATCCTCGTCCTCCGGCTCCTGCTTGTATGGTTCCAAATCCAGTGCGCTGTAATCTGCGTCTGAAATCTGTCCCATCTTATCAATCGTTCCCCGAACGAGTTCTGTCAGTTCTTCATCTTCTTCAATAAACGGAAGGATTTCCGCAATCTGCTCCGCTGATTCCTGGCGGGTTTTTGCCTCAAACATCGCCATCACGATATACTCATTTTCCTCAAATTCTACTTTTCTCATAGTGACTGGTCTCCCTTCTTATGCTCTGTCTTCCTGTCCTGCTCTTTACCGGACGCTTTTTCCTGTTCCTTCATTTTGGCTTTGCGGTCTCTGAGCGCCTGCAGCACAGATTCCTTCCTGCCACCTGCAACGACGGAACCTCTGCCCCTGCTTTCTTCCGATGCCGCTCTTTGCGGTTTTTTCTCCGGCTCCGGAGCCGCCTTTTCTTCATGAGCAGATGCTTCTCTCGCTTCTGCCTGCACGGTTTCCTTTCCCGTCCTTTCGGGCGGGTATATCGCTTCCAGCTCATCCAGAGCTTTCTGCACCAGAGGGCTTTCCCTGTATTGCTGAATCTCATTTACATCAGCCCTGTCTACAATCCCGGCGGACATCATCTCCTGTGACATTCCGTCATGCGCCGCACTACCTCCATGTCCTTTAAACTGATCAATGTTGTCCATCGGCAC
>JAJPYH010000134.1 GCA_021205045.1 Lachnospiraceae bacterium
TTTTGTGTTACAAATTTAATGTTGCCTAAAAAACACGTCTGCTTATTGGCTGTTGGTCTCCGTCAGGGAGCAATCCGTGGAGTGGCAGCTGAGACAACCCTGAAAACGCGCAGGGTGAGAACTGCAGGCGAAAGAAAAACCAAAATGGAGGACATTATGAGCGTTATTTCAATGAAACAGCTTTTGGAGGCCGGCGTACATTTCGGCCACCAGACCAGAAGATGGAACCCCAAGATGGCTCCCTATATCTTCACCGAGAGAAACGGTATCCACATTATCGACCTGCAGAAGTCTGTGGTGAAGGTGGATGAGGCTTACAAGGCCGTTGTTGACATCGTGTCAAACGGCGGTACCATTCTGTTTGTAGGCACCAAGAAGCAGGCCCAGGACGCGGTCAAGACAGAGGCGGAGCGCTGCGGTATGTACTATGTGAATCAGAGATGGCTGGGCGGTACACTGACCAACTTCAGGACCATCAGAAGCCGGATCGCCAGACTCAGAGAGATTGAGAATATGGCAGTGGACGGCACTTTTGACGTTCTTCCCAAGAAGGAAGTGGTAGCCCTTCGCAAAGAGTGGGAGAAGCTGGAGAAGAACCTGGGCGGCATCAAGGATATGGACAGAATTCCGGATGCTATCTTTGTCGTAGATCCTAAGAAGGAGCGCATATGTGTGCAGGAGGCTCATGCCCTTGGCATTACCCTGTTTGGCATCGGCGATACCAACTGCGATCCTGAGGAGCTGGATTATATCATCCCCGGCAATGACGACGCCATCCGCGCGGTGAAGCTGATCGTTTCCAAGATGGCTGACGCTGTGATCGAGGCCAATCAGGGTGAGACCGCCGAGGCTGAAGAAGCCATGGCAGCCACCGAGGGTGAGGCCATTGATATTGAGGAAGTAGCAGCTGCCGCAGAGGCATAAAGATAAGGAGACTGAGATAATATGGCTATTACAGCAGCAATGGTAAAGGAACTGCGCGAGATGACAGGCGCAGGCATGATGGACTGCAAAAAGGCTTTGACAGAGTGCAGCGGCGACATGGAGGCCGCCGTAGATTTCCTGAGAAAGAACGGACAGGCAAAGGCAGAGAAGAAGGCCAGCCGCATCGCGGCTGAGGGTCTGTGTGCCATCGTAAAGGCGGATGATCAGACCGCTGCGGTGGTGGAGGTCAACTCCGAGACAGACTTTGTAGCCAAGAACGCGGATTTCCAGGCTTATGTTAAGAGCGTTGCCACCCAGGCGGTGAAGAGCGATTCCAAGGATCTGGACGCTTTTCTGAGCGAGCCCTGGATGGAGAAGCCGGAAGTGACCGTGAAGGATGCGCTGGTGGAGAAGGTGGCCGTGATCGGTGAAAACCTTACTATCCGCCGTTTCGAGAAGGTGGTTGCGGAGGAAGGCTTTGTGTCCACTTATGTACACGGCGGCGGCCGTATCGGCGTCATCGTGGACGCGGCCGCTGATGTGATCAACGACAATGTGAGAGAGGCGTTCAACAATATCGCCATGCAGATTGCGGCTCTTCGTCCCAAGTATGTGTCCGCCTCTGAGATTTCCGAGGAGTACAGACAGCACGAGATCGAGATTTTAAGAGAGCAGATTGCCAATGATCCCGCATTTGTGGGTAAGCCGGAGAAGGTCATCAACGGCACCATCAACGGCCGTCTGAATAAGGAATTCAAGGAGATCTGCCTGCTGGATCAGATCTATGTGAAGGCTGAGGACGGCAAGCAGACAGTGGCGCAGTATCTGGCTCAGGTGGCAAAGGCCAACGGCGCGAAGCTTTCCGTGAAGCGTTTTGTCCGTTTTGAGACCGGCGAAGGCATTGAGAAAAAGAAGGATGATTTCGCGGCAGAGGTGATGGCGCAGGCAGGAATGTAAGGCGCTGACAGGCAGAAAGCCAGAGCAGGTGTATAAAACACGGAATGCTCCGCGGATGATGAAGCGCGGCAGGCCATTTTATATGATTACACAAAAGAGGATTTCCCATAAGCGGAAGTCCTCTTTTTTGTCTTTTGAAAAGCTGTGAGCGGCCATGGTCTATTCCGGGATGCCTTTGCATAAAATGGTGAGAGCAATCAAAGGGGATGATACAGGGATGGAAGCATCCTTGTATCATCATATCATTTGGGCTCGGGAAAGGATGGTAACCGGCATGAAGGTTTCTGAGCATTCAGGGGCTGGACAATCCAGACAGAAGACGGAGAGGAAGCATTTTCACCTGATCATGGGAATAGGGTTTGTGCTGGGCTGTATCCTGGTACTGCTCTGTAAACAAAAGCTTCTGCAGGATATTTCTCTTTTAGATGTGGACAGCCTCTATCTGGTGCGCGACAGCCTGATTGACGGGAAATCCTATTTCTTTTACCTTCTTCCCAGGAGAGCCTTTGTCTTTGGCACTGTGGTGCTTCTATGGTGGTATGGGGTGGGAAGCATGGGCATAAAGCTCACCGGTTTTCTGATGGGGATGGAAGCGGGAATCTGGCTGCAGGCCTGTATGGAGCAGTATCATCTGAAGGGAATCCTGTTGTGGGTGTTTTTGTATATTCCCTTCCTATTCTGTCAAGCCCTAAATCACTGATTTTTAAGGCTGGTGTTAGTC
>JAJPYH010000179.1:0-1974 GCA_021205045.1 Lachnospiraceae bacterium
TTTTTCTCTCTCCTTACATTTTTCTAAATCCGCTTTCCACCCGGTTGCGCGCTGCGGCAGCCGCTTTAAACAGGCCGTTCGCCGCTAAACCTCCCTCACTAAATCCGCTTCTCACCCGGCCTCACACTGCGTCAGCCGCTTTAAACAGGCCATCCATGACAAACTCTATCTGCGTGCAGCACCTCTTTGCATTGTGCAAGTCTCCAAACTGAAAGTAACCTGCCGCACAGCGAAGCAAACCAGATAGAGTTTGCCATGGATGGTCGTCATATAGCCTACCTCATTAAATCCGCTTTCCACCCGGTTGCGCGCTGCAGCAGCCGCTTTAAACAGACCGTCCATGACAAACTCTATCTGCGTGCAGCGCCTCTGTGCATTGTGCAAGTCTCCAAACTGAAAGTAACCTGCCGCACAGCGAAGCAAACCAGATAGAGTTTGCCATGGACGGCCGTCACTAAAGTCAAAGCCCAGACGGAATTCGCCATGGACGACCGTCACTAAAGTCAAAGCCCCAGACGGAATTCGCCATGGACAACCGTCACTAAGTCAAATCAGCCCCAGCAGCTCCTCCGGCCTCTCCACAATCTCCTGCGCCCTGTGCCTCTCCAGCTCCGCCCGGTCCCTGAACCCCCACAGCACGCCGACCGTCAGCGCCCCGGCCGCATTCCCGGTAATCATATCCGTGGCCGTATCCCCCACGTACATGATATCCTTCGGATCCATATCCCAGCCCCTTAAAATCTCCTGCACGCCCTGAGCGCTGGGCTTTTTGGCAAGGCCGGGCCTGTTGCCCAGCACCGTATCAAAGAGCTCCTTTCCAAACAGGCTGTATATCACATCCAGAGTCTGCTCGTGGGGCTTATTGGACAGCACCGCCAGCCGGATGCCGTTTGCCTTCATGGTCTGAAGGGTCTCCATCATCCCCGGGTATACCGTCACATTGTACATGCACTTTTCCTGGAAAATAATCCGATATCTTGCGTAGGCCTTGTCAAATAATTTCAGCTCATCGTCCCCGGAATAAATCAGGCAGCGTTTGATCAGCGTGTCCGCCCCTTCTCCCACAAAATAACGGTATTTCTCCTTAGGGATCTCCGGCAGTCTGCAGGCCTGCATGGCATAATTGCCGCAGTAGGTGATGGATTCCAGGGTATCCGCCAGCGTTCCGTCCGGATCAAAAATCGCGCCTTTGATTTTCCCGGAGGCAACAACGGCAGGCGCCGCCGGCCCGCTCATACGAATCAGGCCGCAGCGCTTCATCTGCGCATAGACGGCCGCCAGAGGCAAACCCACCACATTGTTGTAATCGCCGCAGATCTCCGTCACATAGGGGGCGAACTCATTCTGAATGCCGTATGCGCCCGCCTTATCCAGGCAGTCCCCTTTTTCCACGTAATCCTCAATCTCCGCCATGGAAAGAGACGCCACCTTCACCTCCGTCATTTCATAGAAGGTGCTGGTCTTCTTTTTGTCATGATCCATCCAGACAAAGGTTACCCCGGTAAATACCTGGTGGGCATTGCCGGAAAGCTTCTGCAGCATTTCCACAGCGCGGTCTTTCGTATGGGGCTTGCCCAGAATCAGTCCGTCCAGAGCCACAATGGTGTCGGCCCCCAGCACAAGACAGTTCTGACGCTGCTCATCGGTAAGCTTCTCCCACACGTTTTCCGCTTTCTGTGAGGACAACTGTGAGACAATTCTGGAAGGCCGTTTCTCAGTGACCGTTTCCTCACAGTCGCTTACGATCACCTCAAATTCCCAGCCCAGCTGTGTTAACAGTTCCTTTCTTCTTGGAGAACCACTGGCAAGTACGATATTCTTAGTGCATTTCATATTGTGTCATCCGCCGCTTTCTGTAAAACAGCGCTTCCTGTAACCGATACCCGCAGCTCTCTCACCGTGCGGAACCGCTCACTGCTCCATCGCCATCCTTGGAATAAATACGCGGCCTATCTACTCCGTCTTACTGTGCTG
>JAJPYH010000179.1:2029-7178 GCA_021205045.1 Lachnospiraceae bacterium
CCGTCGGGCTGCAAAATATGCGCCTTGAGCGTATCCCTCAGCTGGACGTCCAGTATCCGAAAGGCCTTTTCCTTCAGAGCCGGATCCTCAATGGGGAATAAAATCTCCACCCTGCGTTCCAGATTTCTCGGCATCCAGTCCGCACTTGAAGCGTAAATCTCCTCCTTGCCGCCGTTTTCAAAGTAAAAGATTCTGCTGTGCTCCAGAAAATAACCCACAATGGAGCGCACGGAAATATTCTCGGATACTCCGGGAATTTCCACCTTCAGACAGCAGATGCCCCTGACGATCAGGTCGATTTTGACGCCCGCGTTGGACGCCCGGTAAAGGGCCTCGATCACATCCGGGTCGCAGAGAGAATTCATCTTGGCGATGATCCTGGCGCTGCGCCCCGCCTTCGCGTAACCCGCCTCCCTGTCAATCAGGTAAAGGAAACGATCCTTGAGCCACAGCGGAGCCAGAGACAGCTTATTCCAGTGCAGCGGCTCCGAATAGCCGGACAGCATGTTGAACACTGCCGTGGCGTCCTCCCCGATGGCATTGGCGCAGGTCAGCATTCCCACGTCAGTATAGAGCTTGGCGGTGGAATCATTGTAATTGCCGGTGCCCAGATGGACATATCTGCGGATTCCGTCCTCCTCTCCCCGGACCACCAGGGTAATCTTGGAATGGGTTTTTAAACCCACCAGTCCATAGATGACGTGACAGCCGGCTTTCTCCAGCATCTTGGCCCAGCCGATATTATTTTCCTCATCAAAGCGGGCCTTCAGCTCCACCAGCACGGTGACCTGCTTGCCGTTCTCCGCCGCCTGGGCCAGAGCCGCGATGATGGGCGAATTGCCGCTGACCCGGTACAGAGTCTGCTTGATGGCTAACACCTGAGGATCCCTGGAGGCCTGCTGTACAAACTGCACCACAGGATCAAAGGATTCATAAGGGTGATGCAGCAGCACATCCTTCTCCCTGATCAGCGCAAAAATATCCTCGCAGTCAACAAAGTCCGGATGCACCTGAGGGACAAACTTCTCTGCCTTGAGTTTCTCAAAGCCCTCCTGCCCGTAGACCTTCATCGGGAAAGTCAGATCCAGCGGACCGTCTATATAATAAATCGAACTCTCCCTGATCGACAACTCTTTTTTCAAAAATTTCAAAAGATTTTTGTCCACGTCCGCTTCCACCTCCAGACGGATGGTTTCGCCCCGCTGCCGCTTTTTGATCTGATGCTCGATTTCCTTTAACAGATCCTCGGAATCATCCTCATCAATGTCAAATTCCGCGTCTCTGGAAATACGGAAGGGATGCACGCACTCAATTTGATAATTTAAAAAGAGCTTATCCATGTTCCGCTCAATGATTTCCTCCAGCAGAATCAGGTTCCTGACGCCGTTCTCCGACGCCGGCAGCTTCACCACCCTGGGCAGAAGTCCCGGCACCTGCACCGTGGCAAAATCAGGCGCCTCGCCGCTCTTAGCGTTTTTCTTGCGCACCAGAGCCCCCAGATTCAGGGATTTATTTCTGATCAGAGGAAAAGGTCTGGAAGAGTCCACCGCCATGGGGGTCAGCACCGGATAGACAGAATTCATGAAATAACGATCCACAAATTCTGCCTCCTTCGAGGTCAGATCCTCGTGCTGTTTCACCATTCTCAGCCCGTTTGCGAAAAGCCCCGGCACCAGGGAACGGTTCCAGGTGCTGTACTGGGTCTGCACAAAGGGATGAGTCGCCTCATCCAGAGCGTCCAGCTGCTCCTCCGCCGTCATGCCCGCGATATCCCGCTTTCCCGGATTGCTATTCGCCTGATCCTTCAGACTGGCTACACGCACCATGAAAAATTCGTCCAGATTGGATGAGGTGATCGACAAAAACTTCAGACGCTCAAACAGAGGAAGGCTCCTGTCCCTGGCTTCCTCCAGAATCCTGAAATTAAACTGCAGCCAGCTCAGCTCCCTGTTCACATAATATTCCGGGTTGCGCAGATCCTCCGATTTTGCATCTTTTGATTCCTTCATTTTCTTCTCCTCATTCTTCGCTTTTGATTCTCCTGTTTCCATCCGCTCTCTCCCCTCTTTTCCCTTTCCGTTTTCCTTCACACTCAGCGTGTCGCACCCTTTGCGTGCATTCCCGGCCGCCTGCGGTGCCGGAATGGATTATGCGTCTCCATGGGTCTTTCTCTGCCGGATCACCACATTCACATTAAAGACATACTCAAAGAAGGCGGTGCGCTCCGTCACAAGCCCCTTTTCCAGAGAGATATCCTGCTCTGTCTCCACGCTGATGATCAGCTTGTCGTCCTTGAGCTGACATTTTACCACGTCAAACTTCTGTTTATGGCTGCGGTCCAGTCCATTGGCTACCCTCAGAATCGCCGTCAGCTTGGCAATAATCAGATAGGTCTGGTAATCCACTCTTCTGCGCAGCTCATCCTCCGCTTCCTCGAAGTCGTCATGGTTGAGACGCACGATATAGGCCACCATCTCCTGCTCCAGGCGGGACAGGCCGATGATCTCCGTGGCCATGATGATGCTGTAGGAACACTCGCCCATGGTGGTGATGCTGATATATTTGCCGCAGTCGTGCAAAAGCGCGGAAATGCGCAGCAGAAGTCTCTCCCGTTTGCCCAGTCCATGAACCTTTTTCACACTGTCAAAAATGGCCAGGGCCAGTCTCTCCAGCGTCTCACTGCGCTTTCTGGATCCCATGTAGCGCTTGCTGATATTATAAACAGAGGCGATGATGTCCTTCTCAAAATCGTGATACTTGACGATCAGCTTGTGATTTTCCCCGTAATCGTAGCCGATACCGTCGCACAGCTCAGCGCCGGGAACCCATAAAAGCTGGGCGCCTGTCACCTCCATGACCTGCTTGAGCAGCATGCCGGAAAGCAGCATGGTATCAATCCGATCCTCCGGCTCCTGCAAAAGCCTGGAAATCTCCATTTTATTCATGGATCTGAAACGGTTCATCAGTCCGCCAAACTCCTCGCTGTTCCAGAACCCCGGGCCGTATTCATGGCCTGTTTTTTTCATCAGATAATGTGAAATATGCTCATCCACCATGATCACATTGGTGATGTTCTGCCCTTTCAGATACAGGCGCTTAAAGACCGAAAACTGAGGATTGGCCAGCTCCAGAACTCTGGATTCCACATTCTGCTCATCCGCCCTGAGCCGCTGCAGCTGATCCTGCAGCCGCAAAAGTCCAAGCCTGAGCTGCTGGGTACACACCAGCGTATCCTTGTCGAAGAGAGAAATCTGCAGGCCGCCGCCGCAGATATCCACAATCGCGGTTCCCTGTTCGATGATGCGCTGAAAGGTCTCGCTCTTGGCAGCGATGGCCTTGTAATTGAGGTAGCGCTGCTCCGTATTGCTTAAGACCTGGATCTTGATGCCCGTGCGCTGCTCCACCTGGTCGCAGAAAAGCAGCGTATTGGAGATCTCCCGGAGCGCACTGGTGCCGTAGGCTGTATACTCCGTCACCTTATAGCTTTTCATAATCTCCTGATATTCTCTGAGGACGTGGAAAATCTCGTCCATGTGCTCATCCCTGACCCGGCCCAGGGCGTGGGCCTCCGTGCCCATATCCATGCTGTGCCTCAGGCTCTCAATCTCCCTCATCTTTCCGTCCTGATATTCAAAAATCTTCATGGACAGGACAAAAGAACCCACCTCGATCGCTGCGAATAATTTCATAGCCATACCCCTTCATTATTTCTTTCATATCTCTGAGACAGCCGACTGCAACCCTCTCACTGTCATTCCTTCTATCCGGGACAGCCGACCGCAACCTTCTCACTGTCGCTCCTTCTATCCAGGACAGCCGACCGCTTTGCTCCACAGGCTTTCTCAGTAGTTTCCTAAGATCTTCATATCTGAAGCTTCCTCCCTCAGCCCGCGCAGCGCGTTTTTCACCGCGCTCTGAGAGAGATTGCCCTCAAAATCAATGAAAAACCGATATTCCCAGGTTTTCCCCTCGATGGGCCTGGATTCAATCTTGGTCATATTCAGACCATTGAAAATAAAATGACTCAGCATGTGATAAAGAGATCTGCTCTCATTGGGCACCTCCAGACAGATGCTGATTTTTCCGGCGTCCGCCCTGAAAATCCGCTGGTTGGTCACCACAATAAACCGAGTGCAATTGCCTTTCACATCATTGATCCCGCTCTCGAGCACCTCAAGCCCGTAAATTTCTCCCGCGGTGGAACCGGCGATGGCCGCCTGATCCCTGCGGCCGTCCTCAGCAACCTTGCGGGCTGCGAAGGCGTTATTTTTCATACTGATCTGCTGCCAGCCCGCGGCGCTCAGATACCGGGCGGTCTGCATCAGGGACTGGGGATGAGAGTACACCACTTTGATGTCCTCCTTTCTGGTTCCCGGCAGAGCCAGCAGACACTGATTGATCTCAATGATCTGCTCCCCCACGATATAATTTTCAAATTCCTGTAAAAGATCATAGATTTCACTGACGATACCCGCCGTGGAGTTCTCAATGGGCAGCACTGCGAAATCCGCGCTGCCCTCCTCAATGGCGTGCATGGCGTCCCGGAAGGTATCCACATGGAAGCTGTTCACCTGACTGCCGAAAAACTGCCGCATGGCCGCCTGGGAATAGGCTCCCTCCGCCCCCTGAAACACCACCCTGGCTCCCGCCGTGTCCAGCGCCTCCACCTGGGTAAAGGGAAGGCGTCCCGTAGCCCCCGCCTGAGCCAGCAGCTGATACTGCATCTTCCTGCTGGTACTCATGATCAGCTCAAAAAGCTCCTGGGCGCCCACGCGGTAGGCTTCATTTTGCACCATGTTCCCGACTGCGTCAATTTTTTCCCGCTCTCTGGCGGAGTCAAAGACCTTTTTGCCATTCTCAATCTTGTACTGAGCCACCTCCCTGCACACATCCATGCGGCGCTCATAAAGGGAGGTAATCTGCTCGTCAATGCCGTCGATTTCTTTTCTCAATTCGCCTAAGTCTGTCGTCATATGTTCCAATTCCCCTGCATTTATTCTTACCAGAGTACATACGTCTCATTCCGCTTATGTGCTCTGTTTCTTTTCTGTTCAGGCTGTCATTCCACCCGCCGCACTTTGCCTTTTCTATTTCGTGCAGGCCGTCATTCCGTCCGTTGCTCTTTGCCTTTTCTTCTTCGTTCAGGCCG
>JAJPYH010000179.1:7278-9714 GCA_021205045.1 Lachnospiraceae bacterium
GTGCAGGCCGTCATTCCGTCCGTTGCTCTTTGCCTTTTCTTCTTCGTTCAGGCCGTCATTGCGTCCGCTGCTCTCTTCGGGCTTTCATGCGTTTTACCGCATTCCTTCCACTGCCTCCGTCACCTGATCCAGCACCTCAAAATACCGCTCAAAGGTCTTTTTGCAACAGCCGGGATTCCTGATCACGATCCCCGGCACACGGGTGCCGGTCAGGGCAAAGCCCATGGCCAGCCGATGATCCTCATGGGTTTCAATCACTGCCGCTCTTGGTGTTCCCGGTTCGATCCGGATACTGTCCCCGCTCTCCTGCACCCTGATCCCCATGGCCCGCAGATTTTCCGCGATAGCGGCCATACGATCGCTCTCCTGATGGCGGATATGACCAATACCTGTGATCTCCACCGGGGTCTCCGCAAAGGGCGCGATGGCGGCCAGAGTAATGGCCTGATCGGAAAAGCTGTGCATATCCACGCTGATGCCCTTCAGTATGCCTGAGGACGGGCCCGTCACACAAATTCCCTGCGGGGTATCCTCCACCTGACAGCCCATCCGGGCGAGAACCTTCGCAAAAGTCACATCCCCCTGCAGGGAATCAAAGTGAAGATATGGCACCGTCACGCTAATCCCCTGGATGGCCGCCAGCGCCCAGAAATAGCTGGCTGCCGAAGCGTCCGGCTCCACCTGATAATCCAGCGTTTCGTAATGCTGTCCGCCGGGAATGACAAAGCGCTTCTCACTTTCCCGTCTGACGCTGACGCCAAACTGCTCCATCATCTTCACCGTCATGTCGATATAAGCCATGCCGTGACTTCCCTTTACATCTATGGTGAGCTCTTTTCCCGACATGGGCGCGGCAATCAGCAGGGCGCTGAGAAACTGACTGCTTAAATCAATATCCACCGCCACCCGGTTCGTTAAAATTCCATGAGCCGTAATTTCCAGGGGGAAATGTCCCGCCTCCCCGGTACACCGAATCTGAGCTCCGATGCTTTCCAGGGCTGTGATCAGAGGCTCCATGGGTCTTCGCCTCATCTGCTCCGAGGCGTCCATGTGAAAGCTTCCCTCTCTGCTGCAGGCCAGGAAGGCTGCCAGAAACCGGGCCGCGGTCCCCGCGCTGCCCACATAAACTGAAGCTTCCCTGACAGGAATTTCTCCGCCGAAACCGGTCACCTCAATCCTGGCCGCGTCTTCGTCCACCTCCGTCTCAAAGCCCAGGTCCTGCACACACCGCAGAAAATACCTGGAATCCTCCGAAAAAAGGCAGCCTCTGAGCACACTCTTCCCCGTTCCCATCACTGACAAAAGCAGCGCCCGGTTGGTGATGCTCTTCGAGCCGGGAACAGTTACGCACTGAACCGGATTTTTCTTTATCAGAATTGGCCGGATTTCTTTTCTCTCCATTGTTTCCATAAGTTATTTCCATTTTAGCACAAAACTTCTTTATTAAGAAGATTTGATTTCTCTTTTCATGTAAAATCTGACTAAAACGTTGCTATTCACAGTAACATTAAAACAGCTTCATAATATAGCTGATACTCCCGCTGTCATAAACATCCGCCAGACCCAGACCCTCTTCATTATGATAAATCACCTGGTCCTGACAATAAACACTGTAAATTCCCTGCGCCGCCATCTGGGACAACACTGCAAGCCTCTCTGCGTCAAACTCCGCCGCAATATAGACCGGCATCATCTCCAGCATGATCTCCGCGCAGCCAGCCTCCGCGCTGTAGCACATCAGCCCGGAGAGAGCGCTGGTGCAGTGTCCTGTCTCCAGCGAAAGATAGCTGTACCTGATCTCCCCGTTTTCATAGGTATAATAGGACACGTCATCGGTGGAATATACCGGGAAATTCTTCATCATCACAATGCTCACCGCCCCCTCGTAAGGGAAGGTGGCCGCCTGCAAAATCTGGCCCTCCTGCAGATCCATCAGATTGATCCCATAGGTCACTTCCCTCTCATCCAGGCAGCGCACATAGCCGTCCACGCTGCTGATCTGCCCGTTGGTATATCCCCCCGCGATGAGCTGCTCCGCCACGTAATCCACGATAAAGGCGTTTTTCATCCAGAAGAAATCCAGATAGGAGGTGAT
This sequence comes from Lachnospiraceae bacterium, assembly GCA_021205045.1. Classification (GTDB taxonomy): domain Bacteria; phylum Bacillota; class Clostridia; order Lachnospirales; family Lachnospiraceae; genus RGIG6307. The sequence continues at coordinate 9,374 of JAJPYH010000179.1, forward strand.
CCCGTATTCCGCCGCAAAGGCCTCGTATTCTTCGGAAATTTCCAGCCTTATCGTATCATTCCCCAGGAGCACAAGCTCAATGTCTCCGTTGGCAATAAAGGAACAGATTTCCTCAAAGTATTCTTCCTGCTCCCCGTTCATTTCCGGATCATACACCGCCGCTTCCCTGTCGTCATTGCTGGCAAAAACAGCGTAATACTCCGCGTACAGCGGCCCCAGATAAAGGTAAGAGATCTGATCCCCCATCTGCTCAAAGGCCTCATAGAGCACCGGCTCCACCACAATGTCTTCATTTACATGTCTGTTAATATAATAAATATTATTGACATATTCATATTCCA
>JAJPYH010000179.1:9724-18595 GCA_021205045.1 Lachnospiraceae bacterium
GCTCCAGGGCATCCGTGTAGATCACCACAATGGCCTTATTTTCCGCGGTAGTGCCCAGATCGGCGGCCCCCCGCGCGTACTGCAGCTCAAAGTTGTCCCCCTCCACAATATCCGCCGCCGAATCCGGCGAAATGGTCGTCCATCCGGAATCGGGGCTCAACCAGGACATCAGTGCGTAAGCCAGACAGCTTCCGCCCACCAGTATCAGTATGACCACCAGAAAAAGCCGAAGCCTTATATATTTGTCCGAAAGCTCCACCCTCTGCACCGGTTTCGGATGGGGCATATTCCTGTTATCCCCCACTGTTCTGTTCGCCAAGCCGTTTCCTCCTTCCATCCTGCTTTGTCTGACAATGCTCTGTTCATCTTAGCAAAAAAGCGCCTGTACGCAAGCACATACAGGCGCTCTCTTTTGTCTGTGCAGGTCTGACCTTCCGTCATCCACGGGTGTCAACACATCTCCATATCTGACAACCGACAGCACATTCATTCAGATAATCGCTATCACAATAAACAACAGCAGTATAATCAGCAGCGCCGCAATAAACCCAAAACCGCCGAGGGCTCCCTTCTTACATGCCTTGTAGTTGCGAATATAATTGAAATGCTTAAATGCAAAGGCGGCAATGATGCCCAGCACCGGCAGGAAGAAGGACAAAATGGAGTAAATAAAGCTGCCGGTATCGTGTACCGGGGGAAGCGTATATTCCTCATCAATGATCTTCTTTTCCTGGGAAGCCTTCAGCTTTGTCTCATACTCCGGATCGTTGGGATCCAGAATGGTAACGGACTTTAAGGGCTCGTTCTTTTCACGCAGCGCCTTGTATTCCTCAATCTCCTTTTTGTTGCCGTACACAAAGTGATTGTGTCCGATGTCCACCAGCTCCGGCTTGTCCACACTGTAATCATGGATGCTGGGATCATAGGTGTAAAGCACCTTATTCTTTTCCAGCGCCGGGTCCGGAATGGGGATGGCGGAAATCAGGGAGTGAGTGTAGGGATGCATGGGGAAGTCAAACAGCTCCTCCGCGTCCGCCACCTCCACGATATCACCCTTGTAAATAATACCGATACGGTCGGAAATAAACCGCACGATGGAAAGGTCATGGGCAATGAACAGATAGGTCACGCCCTTCTCTCTCTGGAACTTCTTGAGCAGATTCAGCACCTGGGCGCGGATGGACACGTCCAGAGCGGAAATGGGCTCGTCCGCCACCACCAACTCCGGCTCCATAACCATGGCCCTGGCCAGACCGATACGCTGACGCTGGCCGCCGGAAAACTCATGGGGGTACCGGGTCAGATGCTCGGGAAGCAATCCCACCTCGTTAATGATATTCTCCACCTTCCGCACACGGTCCGCCTCATTCTCATAGAGGTGGAAGTTGTAAAGGCCCTCGGAAATAATATAATCTACCGTGGCGCGCTCGTTTAAGGAAGCGGCCGGATCCTGGAATACCATCTGAATATTACGGATGACTTCCCTGTCCAGAGAATTGGGAATTTTACCGGAAATTCTGACTCCCTTATACTGAATCTCGCCTGCCGCGCAGGGGTTGACTCTGATGATGGCCCGGCCGATGGTGGTCTTGCCGGAACCGGATTCACCGATCAGGGAAAAGGTCGCTCCCTTGTAAATGTCAAAGGAGGCGTTTTTGACCGCCCTGACCGCCTTGTCGCCTTTACCAAAGGTAATGTCAACGTTCTTTAAGGACAGCAGAATCTCTCTGCCGTTCTCGTCAATGGGTCCATGCTCGGGTAAATGTGTCACATGGGCCTCTTTTTCTTTTGCGCTATTTGTGTTTGCCATGTTCCGCATCCCCCTATATATTAAATGCTTTCATCAGTTTCGTGTGAATATCCTGAATGCCCTCAGGCTTCTCAATCTTGGGCGCGTACTCATCCAGCAGCCAGGTCTTGGCATAATGGGTGTCCGTCACCTGAAACATGGGAGGCTCCTCCAGGGTGTCGATCTTGAGGCAGTACGGATTTCTCGGAGCAAAGGCGTCGCCCTGAATGGCATTGTACAGAGACGGCGGCGTGCCTGTGATGGAGTAAAGCTCCGTATTGCGCTGCGCCAGCTGCGGCAGGGAGGACAAAAGCGCCCAGGTGTAGGGATGGCGGGGATCATAGAAGACCTCCTCCACCGTACCTAACTCCACAATCTGTCCGGCGTACAGCACGGCCACGCGGTCAGCGATATTGGCCACCACGCCAAGATCATGAGTAATGAACACGATGGTATAATGGAACTCCTTCTGCAGATCCTTGATCAGTTTCAGAATCTGCGCCTGAATGGTCACATCCAGAGCCGTGGTGGGCTCGTCGCAGATCAGAATCTTGGGCTGGCAGGACAGAGCGATGGCGATAACAATACGCTGTCTCATACCGCCGGAATACTGGAACGGATAATCGTCGAAACGGGCGTCCGCATTGGGAATTCCCACCTTGGTCATCAGCTCCAGAGCCCTCTTTCTGGCCTCCGCCTCCGTCACATCCTGATGCTTCATAATGATGGAGGTGATCTGCTTGCCGATGGTGATGATGGGGTTTAAGCTGGTCATGGGATCCTGGAAAACAGTGGCGATCTTTCTGCCTCTGACCTTGGCCCAGTCCTGCGCGTACTTGACCTTCGCCAGATCCAGGATGCAGGTGCCGTGCAGCTCCTCGGCAGTTTCATCCAGGTAAGCCACCCGGAAATTGACCTCGGAGAAGACCTGATTTCTCTGGTTCTCATCATTCAGATCGACGCCCAGCTTCATGGCCTTCTCTAAAGCTTTGCCCAGCCGCTTCATCATCTTGCTCTTCTGAGTGAAACCATAGCGGCCTACGGAAAGGTACATTTCCTTTGCCAGGATTTCATTGCGCTTCACCGTCTCCGGAGAAATGGAGCCGGCAATTTTCTTTTCATACTGTGCTTTTAAGGCAGACATCTTCTGATCATATTCTGTATGATAGGCTGTGTCATTTTTTATTGCCTGCTTATGGGCTTTGATCTTATCCTGCTTTTCCTTCTCCAGCTGCTTGATCTCCGCGTCATAACCCTTTAAGCGCTCCTTCGCGGCCTTGATCTTGTCCTTTTCATTCTTGGGATCATAGGTCTGCTTTTCATTGAACAGATTGGTCCTCTTAAAGGTAGCCTCATTGATCAGGGCGTCTACCTTTGCGCGCTCTTCATCACTTAAGCTGCTCTTCTGCCTTTTCTCAGACTCCAAAGCCAGGATTTCCTGATATGTGGCAGCGCCCAGCTCCAGCTTCGAAGCTTCATTGAGCTTCTCCAGCGCGGAGGCAATCATTTTCCTGGCACTGTTATCCAGAGGCACTCTGGTGTCCGCCAGCTCCGGATCGCTGAAAATAATCTGTCCCTCGTCGATAAAGCCATTGCTGTCGTTCATACCGGCAAAGGTCTTGGTAAACACGGACTTGCCGGAACCGGACTCGCCCACGATGGCGATGGACTCATCCTCGTATATATCCAGGGAAATTCCGCGGATTGCCGTCAGAATACGGCCGCGCACGTGGAATTTCACATGGAGGTCCTTAATTGATAATAATACCTTTTTCTCTTCCATTGGCTGCCCCCTCACATATGCGTTCTGGGATCGGATGCGTCACCCAGATTCTGTCCCACCACATAAAGAACGATGGAAACAATGGCGGATACCGCCACAGGGCTCCAGAACTCAAACTCCCAGCCCGGAGTGACCATGGCACCCTCAGCCTCGTAAATCAGGCGGCCCAGGGACATATCCGACAGACCCATGCCGATGTAGGCCAGGAACACCTCGTAGGAAATATAGGAAGGAATCTCCGTGGCCGCCAGAGTCACAATGACGGAGGTCATAAAGGGAAGAATATTCTTCAGGGCAATCTTGGGAGTGGAGGTACCCAGGCACTTGCTGGCCAGATTATACTCCCTGTCCCTGATGATGATGACCTGCGTCCGGATAAAGTAAGCAATACTGATCCAGCCGGTAACCGTCAGAGCAAACACCATAGTCCAGAAGCTCGGGCTGAACAGCATTACCAGCACGGAAATCAGCAGCACGTAGGGAATGTTGGCTACCACGTTGTAGACGTTCATCATGATGGCGTCCACTTTTTTGGAAAAGCCCCAGACGGCTCCCACCACCACACCGATAGAAAGGTTGATCAGGGCGCAGACAAAAGCAAGAGAAATGGAAATCTGCGCGCCATACCATACCGCGTCAAAGGTAGAGTTGCCGGCGGCGCCTGTACCCAGAATCCAGTGGATATTGTAGCCCAGAAGCTTCATGGCAGCCAGAGGTCTCAAATGCTTGGTGGCCGCATCCAGCACATTGCCATACTTATCATACTCCACCAGAGTCGGATACAGATAGGACATGACTATGATCAGACCCAGCAGGCAAAGCATCACAATGTTGATCTTTTTGCGGAAGAAAACGCGGAACACGGATTTCCAGTAAGAATATCTGGGTGCCGTGATCTTCTCGGATTCCAGTTCATTATGATCAATCCTGCCGAAAAGCTCCTCCGCGGGCATATCGTATTTTTCAAATAATTCTTTGTCACTCATCCGCTTTTACCTGTCTTTCGTCGTAAATGAGATCCGGGGATCAACCATGGACATCAGCAGATCTCCCAGAATGATGGATGTTACCGTCAGCACAGCATAGAACAGAGTCACGCCCACGATCACGCCGTTGTCATAGGTGCCGATGGCTGAGGTCAGCAGATTGCCTGCGCCGGGCACCACGTACACACGCTCTGTGATAATGGCTCCTGTCAACGCTCCCAGCACACTGCCCGGAATGCCGTGTACAATGGGGATAGCCGCATTCTTCATAATGTGTTTGCTGAAAATCTCCGTCTCGCTCAAACCGCCTGAACGGGCGAACTTCACATAATCCGCGTTCATCTGGTCGATCATGTAACGCCTCATCCACTTCATCAGATTGCCGATGGAGGGCAGAGCCAGAGAGACAATAGGCAGCACGTAATACAGCTTGCTAGAGCTCTCCATGTTAAACGTGGTGGGCAGCCCGAACACCGAGCCTCCGATTGCCTTGAACATGAAAATATAAGCCAGAGACGGAACCGCGATAATAAAAATAATATAAAGTGTGCCGATTTTGTCTAAAAGCCCGTCCTTGTATCTGGCCATCAGCACGCCCAGCGGCAGTCCCAGCACATAGGCCATGAATACAGCGATGATGCCCATGACAAAAGAGTAGCCCATCTTGGATCTGCCGAAATTGAAGGTGGATACATTGGTATAATCGTCCAGGTACCGCTCGGAGTTCACCACTGTGGCGCTCTGAGAACCGGACACATAGGTGGCGGTATGCAGGTTATCTGCACTGTTCTCGGTCAGCCCCGTCTCATAGGTCACCTCCCGCATCACATAGGAGCCCTGGGTCTGAGTCATGGTATCCCACACATCAATACCCATACTGATTGAATAAGAAACTCCCAGATTAATGGTCAGGAAATTCTGATGGATATAGGGGAACTGATCATCAAAATACAGCAGGTATTTGTGATAGGTTCCGTTGCCGATGATGGCCGGTGAAAATTTCTCTCCTCCATAGAGGGGATCATATAAAGTGAAGGTGAGTCCTCTCTCCCCCACGTCGTCTTCTACATAATTGATGTTGTCAAACTCAAACAGATTTGAAAAATAAGTGATAATACGATTAATCAGAGGGATGTCTTTGTAGGCGAACAGAATCTGCGTGCCTCCCGTGGCCACCTTCTTGCCGCCCATAACGGCATCATAGCGCTCCACAGTATAGCCCTGAGATTCATAATACTCGGTAAACTCCGCCACATAGGCAGCTGTGATTTCTGAATCATTCTCCGCGGTTCTTCCGATAGAAACCGCCGCGGAACGGGTTCCCTCATCTATTTCGCCGTCAGCAGCCAGCTGATTAATGTAATCAGAATAGCTTACATAATCCAGATAGCCGTAAGATTCCCACTGCTGATAGCGATAAGTGATCTTCTGGTTATTTAACAGCTTGGTATAATTGGCATCGTTGGCGAAGACCTTGATCCGGTCCATCAGCGAATATACCATGACCATCACGATGACAACCACCGCCACGACCGAAAAAATGCTGTATAAAATACGCTTTGTCAAATATTTTGCCATAATTTTTCTCTCGCTTAATATAATGGACGCAGAGTGCACGCCATTATTAGTTTAGTGGTAACTATTCTCAGTCATTTTGAAGATACCATCAGTCCCTTACAGGTATTTCCGACGGTTCAGCCGATATCTTCAAACCGGCTGTGAACAATTGCCTTGTGTCCATATAGCACAAGAGAGCGGCTGTTTGCCACTCTCTTGCAGCTATTTTACTGAGGTTTTCTCTCAGAAGTTATTTGATTTACCACAATCCAAGGCACTTGGTCATGTAGCCGCTGCCCTCGGGAAGCATGGTGTCAAGATAGGTGGACGGATCCACATAGTCCGGACCCCAGCCGCTCAGATCGTACAGATCGTAGTTGGACTCGGAACCGATATCTACGTTGTAGCCGGTGTAATACCACTCATCCTGCGTGCCGCCTACCAGGTTCACAATCACTCTGCTGTCCAGAGCGCCCTCAATGGACTGCTTCATGGCATTGTACATATTGGAACGGGTCTCGGAGGTGTTCGGATAAGGAATATCAATGTAAACCGGGTTGTCCGCGTCTACTGTGATGCCCATAGCCGCCAGCTCTTCCACTGCCAGATCCATCTGCTCTACAGCAGCGTCCACATTGTACCAGCCATCGAACAGGTCTGTGCTGGTGCCGTCCCAGGCAATGATGTCGGAGCCGTCCGCATCCAGCTGTGCCTGCAGGATCTCACCGTAGAAGGTGCCCTCCGGGAAGGTGGTAGCGGTGCCGTTGATGTCAACAGTGGTGTCCTCCAGCAGATATACGAAATCGCCGGGGGTGTAGGTGTTTCTCATGGAAGCATACTTCAGAGCTTCGCCCTTGGTCTGTGCCAGATAGCTTCCTCTGTCCCATGCATAGTTGATGGCCATGCGGAAGTGCTGATTTAACAGAGCCTCGTAAGCGGTTGCCTGCTGCTCCTCATCCTTGGGAGAAACCATGGCGTTCTCATCGTTGGAGTTGTGCCAGATCTGTCTGTTTACATTCGTGAAGGACATGTAGGATGTCGTGTTGGTCGTGGAAATGTAAGCATAGATATCAAAGATACCATCATTGGTGGCCGCCTCCACAGCGTTGGTGTTCAGACTTGCATCGCTGTATACGCCGGAAATAGTGTTGTTGTATGGGCCAAGAGTATCGCTGCCGTCGCTGTAGTACCATACGATGGAGCTTACGTTCACACTGTCGGGATTCCAGTAGGTCTCATTCTGTGTGAAGATAAAGGTGGTCGTCGCTGTAGCGTTGCTGATGATGTAGGGTCCGCAGTAAACGATGCTGTCCTTGCTCTTGCCGTACAGATAGTCGGAAGCGGAAGCGTCATACTCAGCGCCGAACTTGCCGCCCATGGAGGTATAATAGCTTCTGCACAGAGGCGCGAAGCAGGAATAACCCAGCATGGTGTTGAAGTAAGAGCAGGGCTCGCACAGGGTATAAACCAGAGTATAGTCATCAGGAGCGGATACGCCAACCTGGCTGAAATCGGTAATCTCACCGGACAGATACTCGGACACGCCCTCGATGACGCCCTCAACCAGCCATTCCAGACCGCCCGCAGCATCCAGCATGTGCTGGAAACCGGCAACGAAGTCGTCAGCCTTCACATCATCGATGGTACGGCTCTGAGAATCAACCCAGGTCACGCCCTCACGGATGTGGAAGGTCCAGGTCAGTCCGTCGTCGGATATCTCATAGCTCTCCGCCAGAGCCGGCTGCTGTACGCCCTCATTGTCATACTCCAGCAGACCGTCATAGGTATTGATGATCACGTCAGAGTCCGCAGCCTTGGAGGTAGCCAGTACATCGTAGGTCTGAGGATCTGTGGTGTAATAGGTAGCATAAGTATCGCCGAACTCATAGCCGGCCGCTTCCAGATATGCCTTTGCCTCATCAATGTAGGTGCCGCTGCCTCTCAGCTCATCCCACATATCTCTCAGAGCCTGCACATCATCGGCAGTGATCAGCTCGGTGGTCACCACTGCGGAGTGATATCTGTCAGAGTCGGAACCCGCGTTGGCATAGTCTGTGGTACGGGGAACGATTCTGGAGATCGCATAGCTGCCGCCTGAGGAATACAGGGGAAGCATCACGCCGCTCTCAAGAAGCTTTGCCTCGGAAATTGCCATCAGGGCATATCTCTCAGAGGTGGTCTCCGCGTCAAAAGCGCTCATGTATGTGTCATAGAAATCGCCGAGCACATAATCATAGATGTACTCAGAGGACGCATAATAGTCCATGTCAGCAACAGCGGAAGTAACTGTAGAAGTCAGTTCAGCTTCGCCTGTGCTCTCAGAACTGGAGCTTGTCTCTTCGGTAGTATCAATGGTCTCAGAACTGGAGCTGGAGCTGCCGCAGGCGGAAAGAACGCCGGCAGAGCCCAAAGCGGCCCCCCCTACTACCATTCCCTTCATAAAATCTCTGCGGGAAATAGATTTAAACATAATTTTTCCTCCTTTAAAAGTTTGTATCCGGGTCATCAGCAATGACATCCCGAAGTGCAGCCTGTCCGTGCCGTCGGACTGTCCTCATCAGGCAAAAGCCCCATCAGATCAAACCGACTTTCTCTGCCTAAGTCCGCACACGCTGCAGAAAATCAGCAAAGTCAGCACAAAAAAATTTCAGACCGTTTTATAGTATCACCATTCCAAACATTTGGCAAGTTATATTTACACGGAATCATTTTCGATGTAACCATTTTAGAACGTAAGCTCTGCAAAATTTCCTCGG
>JAJPYH010000308.1 GCA_021205045.1 Lachnospiraceae bacterium
TGGCATAAAATCAAATGAAGGTATAGCCAGTTAATTATTATTCGATGTACTAGGCGTACTGGTGTGGGAGATTCTCAAAGCAAACGTGACCCTGTGCGGGATCATTCTCAATCTGTATCAGAAGCCGGAGCCGGTGCTGGTGACCTTTCATTCCAGCCTGAAAACAGACATGGCACGGGCGGTTTTAGCCAACAGCATTACCCTGACGCCGGGCACCATCACGGTCAATCTGGAGGAAGATGAGTTTACTGTCCACTGCCTGGACAGGAGCATGGCACAGGGACTGGACAGTTCCGTGTTTGTAAAATTACTGGAAAAAATGGAGAAGGAGGCGGGGAAAAGATGACGGTACCGGAGAATATGACTACATTGGAAGCCTGTACCCGCTATTTTCTTGTGGGGGCGCTGCTTCTGCTGATTGTGCTGGTGCTCTGCAGTCTGATCAGAGCTGTGAGGGGGCCGTTGGTGGCGGACCGCATTGTGGCTGTCAATATGATCAATACTATGGTGACAGTGATTATCACTGTTATGGCGGTCATTCTGCAGGAAGGATATCTGATGGATATCTGCCTGATTTATGCCATGATCGGTTTCCTGGCGGTGGTAGTGCTGACGAAAGTGTATACTGATGATCGGACGGGAGGAAAGGACAAAAAGAAAGGAAGTGATGAGCGTACTGACGGTGATTGAATGGATACGCTTTATTGCGGGCGTGCTGTTTCTGCTGGTGGGGCTTATAGCTTTTGCGCTGGAGGTTTTTGGTGTATTTAAATTTCATTATGTTTTGAATCGGATGCACGCCGCGGCGGTAGGGGACACACTGGGAATAGGGGCTTCATTGATCGGACTGATGATTTTAAACGGCTTTCAGTTCTCCACATTGAAGATGGCGCTTGTGATTATGTTTTTGTGGTGTGCTTCTCCGGTTTCTTCTCATCTGATTTCAAGAATGGAGGCGGCGACGAATCCTGATTTGGGGAAATATTGCGAACTGCCCGTTGAAAACGCCGGAGAGCATTCGGCTGAATACAGGGAGGATAAGCCGGACGGGAAAGCTGAGAAGGAATGTGAGGTGGTGAAATCATGACTCTTTTTGAATACTTACTGCTGGGCTTTCTGATCATCTGCGCCATTTCTGTGACCTTTTCCAGAAACCTGCTGAATTCTATCGTTATATATATGTCCTATAGTCTGATCATGTCCATTTTGTGGGTTTGTCTGGAGTCGCCTGACCTGGCGATCACGGAGGCTGCAGTGGGAGCGGGCGTTACCAGTATCCTCTTTTTTGTAACACTCAAGAGAATTAATGCCCTGGGAAAGGAACCTCAGGAGGAAGAGAAGGAGGATGACCATGATTGATCTGGACAAGGAAAAAGCTTCCCGTCCTTCTTTGAACGAGAGATTCCATATCTGGATGGAGGGAGAACAGGATCTGTATATTGGCGAGCTGGAGATGAAGCCGCCGAAGAACGCGCCGGGACAGACCGGGCCGGCTTCACAGAATGAGGCGCAGAGTGCTGTACAGAATAATCTGTCCGAAGGGGCGAGGCCGGATTCTTCATCCGGTGCAGAGGAAAACACAGAACTGAGACGGCAAATTCCGGAAACGCTCATCAATATGGTAGAAAACAATGACCGCATTACACCGGCAAGCCGCAGACCGTTAAAAATTGCCTTTGACAAAGCCTATCCCGTGCTGGCCACTGTGATGTGCATCGCCATTGTCATCCTGCTGCTGGTAACTGTGTCCTGGATGCCGCCCTTTGGCAGCGCGGATAATCCCACCTCCAACGAGGTGGCGGAGCGCTATATCGAGCAGGGGCTTACGGAAACTGGTGCGGTTAACATCGTGTCAGGCATGATTCTGGATTATCGTGCCTTTGATACTCTGGGGGAGAGCAACGTCCTTTTTATCGCCACCATTGCGGTTATGATCCTGATGCGGGTGGACAGTAAGGAAGAGAAGGAAAAGCTTTCTCAGGAGGAAGAGGTATACACGAATGAAAAAACGCTGGAGCCGAAAAACGATGTGATCATCAAAACTGTGGCTTTTTTTCTGGTGCCATTGCTGCTGATTTTCGGTATTTATATTATTTTGTGCGGCCATCTGGGGCCTGGCGGAGGCTTCTCCGGGGGTGCGGTTATCGGTGCCAGCCTGATTTTATATGCCAATGCTTACGGATTTCAGCGAATGGGAAAGCTCTTTACGGCAAAAACCTATAAGGTCATCAGCTTCTGTGCTCTGGGATTTTACGCACTGGCGAAGAGCTACTCCTTCTTTACCGGAGCCAATGAACTGGAAAGCTTTATTTCCACAGGGGTGCCGGGACGGATTTTAAGCGCCGGGCTGATTTTGCCCTTAAATATCTGCGTGGGGCTGGTGGTAGCCTGCACCATGTATTCTTTCTATGTATTGTTCCGGAAAGGAGGCTATTGAAATGGGCCCGAATTTTGCGGAAAATTATATGGCGGCAGTGGCAATGGTGCTGTTTGGCATAGGCTTTTTCAACCTGTTGCTGCAAAAAAACCTGATTAAAAAAAGGTGTTAGTCAGCAAAAGGGTCGTTCGATCAGATCAGCAGTATGC
>JAJPYH010000282.1 GCA_021205045.1 Lachnospiraceae bacterium
AGTATAGCACAAAAGCCATTATTTGGCCAGTTATTTATTTTATGTTATACTAGCCACATCGCCTATTTTCCTATACTCCACCCCTTTCGGGCAAAGCTCCTGAAGTAAATCATTCAACTTACTCATTATTTTCGATCTCCATTAAAGTATCCATATATCTATCATAAGCATCGCAGAATGAGTCTTTATACTTTATTCCTCTAGATCGTTTTGCGCTTTTCAATGTTTCGGCTATAAATCTTGCATTATTTCTGTTTTTCAGAAAGTCAACCCATTCTGGCTTATTTCTTAGAGCATACTCCTTCATATCATAATAAGAATAATTAGCTTCTTTATCACAATAAGCCCTTATTTCACAATATATTTTAACCCTATCGCTCTGTTCCATTGACCTGTACTCCCTCAATTTCCGCAATAATCCTTGCAATTTCATCCCGCAAGACCTGTTCACGGGCTACGATTTCTTCAATCTCCGCATTCAGCTTTACAATGTCCACTTTCTCGCGGGTGTCCTCCGCTTCCACATAAGTGGACACAGAAAGATTATAATTATTCTCCGCCACCTCATCGTAGGAGGCAAGATGCGTGAAATGCTCGACTTCACTGCGGCCTGCAAATGCGTCAACAATGTGGTCGATATTTTCTGCGGTGAGTTTATTGTTGTTCGTAACCTTGACGCACTCATTAGACGCATCTATGAACAGGACTTTGTTATCGGCTTTGCCTTTCTTCAGCACCATGATGCAGGTGGCAATGGAGGTGCCGAAGAATAGATTACTGGGGAGCTGAATCACGCAATCCACAAAGTTGTTGTCGATCAAATATTTACGAATTTTCTGTTCCGCTCCGCCCCGGTACATGATACCAGGGAAACATACAATCGCAGCCGTTCCATTAGATGCGAGCCATGAAAGACTGTGCATAATAAAAGCAAGGTCAGCCTTGCTCTTTGGAGCAAGCACACCAGCAGGTGCAAAGCGGGGATCGTTAATCAGAAGTGGATTGCTGTCACCCTCCCATTTTATCGAATAGGGCGGATTTGAAACAATCAGCTCGAACGGTTCATTATCCCAGTGCTGTGGTGCCGTCAACGTGTCCTCGCAGGCAATGGAGAATTTATCAAATCCCACATCATGCAGGAACATATTGATACGGCAAAGATTGTAGGTGGTGATGTTGATTTCCTGACCGAAGAAACCATTACGGACGGCATCTTTCCCAAGAATTTTTTCAGCCTTCAAAAGCAGAGAACCACTGCCACATGCCGGATCATATACTTTGTTTATCTCAGTTTTTCCGACCGTGCCGAGCCGTGTCAGCAATTCAGACACGTCCGCAGGCGTAAAAAATTCGCCGCCGGACTTGCCAGCATTGCTGGCGTACATGGTCATCAAATATTCGTAGGCATCGCCAAAAGCATCAATGTCATGATGCTTTACATCGCCCAGGTTCATGGCCGCCACGCCGTTTAAGAGCTTGACCAGCTTTTCATTGCGCTTTGCCACCGTGCTGCCCAGCTTGTTGCTGTTGACATCGAAGTCATCAAACAAGCCTGCAAAACTGTTCTCGGATTCGCTGCCCTTTGCTGATTCCTCAATGTGCCGAAAAACCGTCTCCAGGGTCATGTTCAGATTCTCGTCATTCGGAGCAGACTTCAGCACATTCCAGAAAAGCTCACTTGGCAGAATGAAAAAGCCCTTTTCTTCCACAAGACCTTCCCGTGCTTCTTCTGCGTCCTCATCAGACATGGTAGCATAATCGAATTCGGTGTTGCCGGCATCAGCCTCGCCCTCATTAATATAGTTTATCAGATTCTCGGATATGTATCGGTAGAACATAGCGCCAAGCACATAGTTCTTAAAATTCCACCCGTCTACAGCGCCGCGAAGTTCGTCAGCAATTGCCCATATCGCACGGTGAAGTTCGTCCCGTTCCTGCTCTTTCTTTGTGTCAACCATTATCTTTTCCTCTCAATGCAATTTGGGGTTGTGAGTATGCCTTTTTTCTCCGCCCTGCTTGTCCCACACATGATAGTCCTTTTCTATGCGGAGATAAATCAAACCCAAGTATTATTTATAAGATATCATGTGCGGGATTATTTTTCAACAAAACTTGTCGAAATCAGCTCTTTAATATGGGCAATATTTCACAAGACTTGTAAATTTTGCATAATAGCAACTTCTATCTTCTTTTTAGTATTCTTACTGTTTGCACCAGCACCTCCACCTCATCCAGCACCAGCAACACCATCGATCCCAGAAGCATCCCCTTCGTCGCCTTCTCCCATTTCCTTTTTCCTCCCGTCCGGCCAGCGACATAAACCGCCATACCCAGCAGCCCTACATGCCCGGTTTTCTGCTTTGCCATCCTACTGTAGAAACACACCTCATCCTCTTTCTCATATAAATTTGCATTTTTCTCTGGCTTCTCCTCCACAAAATCACTGCCGACTGTGCAGTATTTCAAGCCATCTATAGCCTGATCCTCGTCCTGTCCCAAACTCAAAAGATATTCCACCAGCCTTTCCGCCTGTTTGTAAGTAATGCTCTCTTCGCCTGGCTC
>JAJPYH010000137.1 GCA_021205045.1 Lachnospiraceae bacterium
GGCTTACTGCTGATCTGATCGAACGACCCTTTTGCTGACTAACACCTAAATTTTTCATAGATTTTCTATGATTATAACGCCGATTTCAGGCAATGTCAATACAGTTTTCGGAACTTTCCCGGCGTGACTCCCGTAGATTTGCTGAAAAACCGGATAAAATTCTGTGCATTATTGTAGCCAAGCTCTGTGGCAATGTCAGCCACAGTCATATTGGTCTGGGAAAGAAGCCGTTTGGCCTCCTCCAGCTTATATTCCTCCACATAATCGCTGAAGTTTTTGCTCTCCTCCATCTTGAGCACCTTCCAGATGTAGGTGGGATGGACTCCCAGGGCGTCGGCGCACTCGGTCATGGTGATATTGCCCTTATGATCCCGGATCATCTTCTCAATCTTTTCCAGCATACTGTAGGAATCGTCCTCCAGAAGCTTTAAGCGCTCGTTGATCACTGGGTCGATGATCTTCCACTTGATGTAACGGCGCACCCGGTTCTGCTCCGGAGCTTCAATCAGCTCCCTGTAAACCCTCCGCAGGCCCTCCGGGTAGATTTTCTCTATACTGACCCTGGCCTCCACCGCCTCCACCAGGATCGCGTTGGCAAAGTGGATCAGATATAGAGTGGTCTCATCCTGAGAAATATCATTTTCTCCCAGAAAATGTGTAAACTCATCGGTAATCCGGTAGCACTGCTCCTTATCCAGAGCCTTCACCGCCGTGTGCATTTCCTTCTCAAAGGAGGAATTATACAGGCGTTTGCCGCCGCTTACGCCCGGCAGATAAAAATAACAGCTGTCCGTTCCTTCCTCCTCTTCCGTTTCTCTGCCATTTCCCGGCTTTTCCTTCTCTCCCATGGTCAGGGCATGGATGCTCTCCTTGTAGGCCACATAGCTGTGCCGGTATTCGGTATGAGAGGCGGACACACCCATCAGGATACCGAAGCCGAAATTCTCCCTGGCATATTCCTGCATCTGCCGGTAAAAATCAAGAATCTTGTCCAACAGCTCATCTTCATTCTCCCCCGCAAAGAAACAGAAAATGGCGCAGGCATTGTACATGGGCGGAATCCAGGTCATCCCGGCAAGAGATTCCGGCATCTCCTCCACCATCTTTAAGCAGATGACATCTTCATTATTGTCCGTCAGCTTGTCCGTCTCATCCTCCGTGCGCAGATCCAGCACAATCACCGCCGCCGCAAAGCGCTTCCATTGGGACAGCCCCATACTTTCCAGGCTTTCCTTCCACTCATCCTCGGAGGAAATTTCTCCCCGCATCAGGCGGAAGCCGAACAGCTCCTTCACCCGGCCGCTCTGCTGGCGGACCACATCCTCCAGGGCCACCTTGTCATTCTTCAGATCCGTGAAGCTGGAGGCCACAAAGTCCAGCTCATTTTTCTGCTCAATGGAATCGCCGCCGGAGATGTCCTCCACCAGCCTTCCCACCGGACGGTAAATCACAGAGGAGGTAATCAGGTATCCGCAAACAGTCAGAATAATCAGGCTCATGGCCAGCAGCAGGTAATTCATCCCCGCTTCCCCACTTCCGGCGCTGATATCGCAGAGCACATAATATTCCCAGCCCAGAATCCCGGAAGTGGTCTTCGACGCCATATAGGTGGTATTCCCCACCGTGGTGCTCCGCGCCGCGCCATCCTCCATGTCCGCTCCAAAAAGCTGCAGGTTATAAACGCTCTCCGCCGCCCTGTCGTCAGCAGCGTAAATCAGATTTCCCTCCTGATCCAGCACCACCACTGTCTCCGCCTCTGTGACCCACTGGGAAAGCCAGCTCTGCCACTCGGTCATATTGACACTCACCATCAGCATGGCATAGACATTGAAGGTGGCGTTGGGAAGCTTCATGACCAGATTAAGGCCGGTCGTCTCCACCGTATGGTACCAGCTCTTGTCATCCTTTGCCAGGGCTTCCGATTCTCCGTCATAAAACCAGTAATTCTTGTCCACGGAGTCATTATTTTCCTCAAATAATTCATAAAGCAGCCCCGGGTTAAGTACCTCGTCGATGGTATACATGCCCTTGCTGCAGAGCACCCACTCTGTCCGGAAGTTGACAAAGGTAAAGCCGCTGATATAATCCGCAAACAGATTGGGACTCCTGAGAGCCTCCATGGCTGCGTGATAATGGCTGTAATCCGAGGAGGTGATCTGATTCTCCAGCACATACTGGATCTCCGTGCTGGTCACCTCGTTCAGATAATAATTCATCAGATTGTCCAGACGCTCATCCACTAAGGACACCGCCTGCGCCGCGTCGGTCATCGCCTCACCGGCTGCATTCTCTCTAATATCATTTCTATAATTAAAAAAAGCGTAGGCCGCAAAGATAATATCCAGCACCGCTACCAGCCCCAGAATACACAGTCCCACAATTCCCCTGTATGAATATTTTCCGCTCTTTTCTCTTTTCTTCTCTGACATAAATAAAGTTTCGCCTTCCGGACTGACCGGCACAGCTTTTCACATTCGCCAGCTTCTCCTAGGTGTGCCGCGCCGGATTCAGTTATATACATCATATTTCATTTCATTGTATTTCGAGTAAATGATTGTAT
>JAJPYH010000288.1 GCA_021205045.1 Lachnospiraceae bacterium
GTATCGCCTCATCATTCTTTGCTTCACGGAATAATGCATCCCATTCATCTATTATAATGATGAACTGATTACCGGTTTTATGACTAACAGCAAAAAGCGCATCGGCTAAAACTTCCTCCTGATTTTTAATATAAGAAGGATACTTTTCTCTGAGTTCTACAATTACATCTTTCTGAATATTTCCAACGACGTCTTTTATGGATACCGCTGTTGATATAAAACGAGTTATATCCAGATAAATCACATCGTACTTGTTAAGATGCTTCTCAAAGGAATCCTTCTTCGCTATTTCCAATCCTTCAAAAAGAGGACGTGAATCACAGCTCATATCATAATAGGCGCAAAGCATCTTCGCTGCAAATGATTTTCCAAAACGTCGTGGACGGCTGAAACTCGTCGATTTCTGAGGGGTATTGATTGTTCGATTTACGAAATCAATCAGACCGGTTTTGTCAACGTAGGTTCCATTTAAAATTGTCTGAAATCCCCTGTTGCCGGGATTTAAATAGATTCCCATGGGCTGCGACCTCCTCTCTGTGGTGTCTACATTATACATTTGCAGCAATTCATGTGCAAGGTTAAATTCAATTTGGATTTAAATTCCGAATTCTTCATACAATCCTCTGTGATACTCCCTGTCTGTGGTCGCCCTCATTGCGTCCTCGCTCCGTCCAGCTTCATTCAGCCTCCGAAAGAGCTCGGCCATACGGCGCTCTCCTTTAATCTCTCCTCTCGCTTCTCCTTTTACTTCCCCTTTTGCTTCGCCTTCCTTAAACGCCATTTCCTTCTCTTCTATCAGCCACCATGAGGATGCCATATAATCTACCTCCATCTCCGCGATTGTCTTTTGGTTCAGATTTCATTAATATACCTCCGATTCCGGCAGCTTATTATAACACACCTGCGAAAGTTATCGTAAAATGTCATCTGCTGTCGATGAAGGGAGTATAGCATATTTGATTTTCTGATGTGGTCGACAGGTCGTCTTTTCTATAAACTTTTTCTAAAATATTGGGTAAAACACAAAACTTTTATGATCCTTACGGTCCCATCCGCATCCAACCGCGAACCTCAATCTCGCTTAAAGAGATTACGTTTTAAGCACAAAAATAAGAGCCCTCAAAGTGACTCCTATTTTTTCGTGGATCTGGCGGATTGCTGTGTCGGCATCCTTATCATCTATTATTGTTGCTCTGCAGACCTTTCAAAAGCCATTCCTGCCTTATACGCTTCCAACATCGTTTCCAGCATCTGAGGCGTAACAGTTCTATATCTCAGATAGTACTCCAGATTTTTCACAAACTCATAGTACGCGGGTCTCTCACTCTCCAGAATAATTACATCTGTGTAATTACCTCGCAGATATTGAAGCAGATAAGACGCAACAAACCTTTCATTAACGAATGCCCTGTCCAGGTCACTTGGATCATCCTCAATTATCTGCAACGGTTTTCTTCTCAAAATCCAATACGCTGTATATGCATGTATCTTTACAAAATTTATCGCTTCAATATGATGAAAATTCTTTAATCTGTGTATATCCGCAAAATAATCGACCACGGCCTGGTTTAATACGCTGTCTGCTATATCAACTTTTCCCTCATATTTATGCCTTTTGATAAATGTTACAAGATATTCATGCAATATTTCATATCTTTGCTCTATTTTATCTTTTCCGAAAGCTCTCAGAATGTCACTATAATCATAACTCGTTGAATTAGTCTCCATTGTAATCCCTTACCCTGCACTCCTTTATGTCGTCATATGCAAATGATTGCATAAATTTTTTATACTGCGCCAAATCATTTTTTTCCTGTACTTTTGAATAATCTTCAGCCGTATTGGGCAATAAATTTTTTCTGATTATTCCTTCCTCCAACAACATGGAAAAATTTTTTGCACTCTCTTTACTATTTGTCATTTTCTTTTACCTATAATCATTTTTACCAAAATAACGAATCTATATTTCCATCAAACAGCTTTTCCTGCTGTTTTTCTATTTGTTTCATTCTTTCTTCCACTCTGTATCTGCGGCACTCTCTTTGAATCGGCGGGATGGCATTCTGCTTCTCTTTTTCAATATGCGTGTGCTCGCCATATATTGTGCCTCCCTTATTTACCTTCTCATAGATAAGATTTGTTATCGTCTCAGCCGCAATTGTCTGTTGGGATAAACATCGTGATAAATAATCCAGTTCCCGCTTCTGAACTTTATCAGCATTTTGTAAACAATATCATGCGTACACTCGCTCCAGGCCTCATCCAGTAATGTTCTCATCTGAATTTCGATATATTTGCCATCAATATTGATAATATAATGTATGCTGTTATATCCTTCTTTTGACTGACGAAAATCAAAAATATCTCCGCCAATCTCTTCATAAAATATACGATCCATATCATTTCGGTAATAAATCTTCGGCCTTTCAGCTATAAAGGATTTGCCCGTGTTAGATTTATAGTCCTCAATGTGATTCCTTATATACCATGGTGTTAGTCAGCAAAAGGGTCGTTCGATCAGATCAGCAGTAAGCCAGCCTG
>JAJPYH010000306.1 GCA_021205045.1 Lachnospiraceae bacterium
GTGGAAAAGCAGCTGGGCTTAGATGGCAAGGATCAGATCGAGGAGTACGGCCTGGAGCCCTTCATCGATAAGTGCAAGGAGAGCGTCTGGAAATATAAGGGTATGTGGGAGGATTTCTCCAAAACCGTTGGTTTCTGGGCTGACATGGATAATCCCTATGTGACTTATCATGATGATTATATTGAGTCCGAGTGGTGGGCCTTAAAGGAGATCTGGAATAAGGGCCTTTTATACAAAGGATTCAAGATTGTGCCCTATTGCCCCCGCTGCGGCACCCCTCTGTCCGCTCAGGAAGTGGCTCAGGGCTATAAGACGGTAAAAGAGCGTTCCGCGGTGGTGCGCTTCAAGGTAGTTGGCGAGGATGCTTATTTCCTGGCCTGGACCACCACGCCCTGGACTTCGCCCTCCAATCTGGCTCTGTGCGTTAACCCGGAGGAGACCTACTGCAAGGTGAAGGCTGCGGACGGCTACACTTATTATATGGCTCAGGCGCTGCTGGATACCGTGCTTGGCAAGCTGGGCAGCGAAGAAACTCCGGCCTATGAGGTGCTGGAAACCTACATTGGAAAAGATCTGGAATATAAAGAATACGAGCCCCTCTTTGCCTGCGCAGGGGAAGCCGCCGCAAAGCAGCACAAGAAAGCGTTTTTTGTCACTTGTGACAACTATGTTACCATGTCCGACGGTACCGGTATCGTTCATATCGCTCCGGCCTTTGGTGAAGACGACAGCCGCGTGGGCAGAGACTATGACTTGCCCTTTGTGCAGTTTGTGGACAGTAAGGGCAACATGAGTGAGGAAACCCCTTACGCCGGTCTTTTTGTGAAAAAAGCGGATCCGGAGGTGATAAAGGATCTGGACGCTCAGGGGAAACTCTTTGACGCACCTAAATTTGAGCATGACTATCCCCATTGCTGGCGCTGCGATACTCCGTTGATTTATTATGCGAGAGAATCCTGGTATATCAAGGAGACCGCGGTGCGGGATGATCTGGTGAGAAACAATAACACCGTCAACTGGATTCCGGAATCCATCGGCAAGGGCCGTTTCGGCAACTGGCTGGAGAATATCCAGGACTGGGCCATCTCCCGCAACCGTTACTGGGGAACGCCTCTGAATATCTGGGAGTGCTCCTGCGGCTATCAGGAGTGCATCGGCAGCCGCGCAGAGCTGACTGAGAAAGCGGGAAATCCGGATGCTGCCAAGGTGGAGCTGCACAGACCCTATATTGACGAAGTCACCTATACCTGCCCCAGGTGCGGCGGCACCATGCACCGGGTGCCGGAGGTCATCGACTGCTGGTTTGACTCCGGGGCCATGCCCTTCGCGCAGCACCATTATCCCTTTGAAAACCAGGAGCTGTTCAAGGAACAGTTCCCGGCGCAGTTTATTTCCGAGGCGGTGGATCAGACCAGAGGGTGGTTCCACGCGCTGATGGCGGAGAGTACTTTATTATTCAACTGCAGCCCCTATGAGAACGTAATCGTGCTGGGCCATGTACAGGATGAGAACGGCCAGAAGATGAGCAAGAGCAAGGGCAACGCGGTGGATCCCTTTGAAGCTTTGGACAAGCACGGTGCGGACGCCATCCGCTGGTATTTTTATTCCAATTCCGCTCCCTGGCTGCCCAATCGTTTCCACGATAAGGCCGTGACCGAGGGCCGCAGCAAGTTCATGGGAACACTGCGGAACACCTATGCGTTCTTTGTCCTGTACGCCAATATTGATAATTTCGACGCCACAAAATATGAACTGGAATATGATAAGCTGACTGTCATGGATCGCTGGCTGCTTTCCAGGTTAAATTCCATGATCAAAGAGGTGGATCATGACCTGGAAAATTATCGCATCCCCGAGGCAGCCAGAGCTCTGGAGGCCTTTGTGGATGATATGAGCAACTGGTATGTGCGCCGCAGCAGAGAGCGCTTCTGGGCCAAGGGTATGGAGCAGGACAAGATTAACGCTTATATGACTCTGTATACGGCGCTGGTGTCCTTCTGCAAGTGCGCCGCTCCCATGATTCCCTTCATGACGGAGGAAATTTATCAGAATCTGGTCTGCTCCATCGACAAAACCGCACCGGAGAGCATTCATCTGTGCGATTATCCGGTGGCGGAGGAAAGCCTGATCGATGAAAAGCTGGAGTCCGATATGGAGGAGCTGCTGAAGATCGTGGTTATGGGCCGTGCCGCCAGAAATGCTTCCGGCTTAAAGAACCGCCAGCCCATCGGCGAGATGTATGTGAAGGCGCCATCCGTGCTGGATCAGATTTACACCGATATTATTGCGGATGAGCTGAATATCAAGGAGGTGAAGTTTGCGGAGGACGTATCCGCCTTTACCACCTATACCTTCAAGCCTCAGCTGCGCACCGTCGGACCGAAGTACGGCAGACAGCTGGGGGGCATCCAGAAGACGCTGGCCTCCCTGGACGGCAACGCCGCCTACGCGCAGTTGAAGAGCGAGGGTGCGCTGAAATTCACGGTCAATGACGTGGAAATCGTACTGACAGAGGATGACCTGCTGATCGACACCAAGCAGCAGGAGGGCTATGCCATTGAGGCGGACAATACCGTTACCGTGGCGTTGAACACCAATCTGACGGAGGATCTGCTTGAGGAAGGCAGTGTCAATGAAATCGTCAGCAAGATTCAGACCATGAGAAAGGACGCCGGGTTCGAGGTTATGGACCACATCCGTGTTTCCCTGAACGGAAACGAGAAGCTGTCAGCAATCATTGAGAAAAATAAATCTGCTGTGGCCGGTAAGGTGCTGGCTGAAAATACCGCGGCCAATCAGGATTACGCAGTCGCGAAGGAATGGAATATCAACGGGGAAAAGGTGACGATTTCTCTGGAGAAGTGCTGAGATTGAATGCTGAATTCCGCCCGGGAGGGGATAAAACCTTTGCCCGGGCGGAATTTTTGTCGATTTTTTAACGAAAAATCGTTGATTTTTACTTCCTTTTAAGTAAAAGCTGTGTTATACTCTCTGTGTATGCGTTGATCTGGCGGCAGGGAGCAGAACTTCCCGCAGGAGGCCGGTTCTATGCGAGCCGGTTTACAGGAGCCGGCTTGGATTGTTAAGATTTCACAACACTCGATAAAACCACAGGAGGCTATGGAATGGTAAAGAAATCAACCAGGAAAAAATTTGACAAAGAGCACTTCAAAAAAGAAGTAGCCTACAACGTCAAGACTTTATATCGTAGAAATATTGAGGAAGCAACTGATCAGCAGCTCTTTCAGGCGGTGGCCTACGCGATCAAGGATGATATCGTGGACAACTGGATGGCAACCCAGAAGGCCTGGGAGGAGCAGGATCCCAAGATGGTGTATTATATGTCCATGGAGTTTCTCATGGGCCGCGCCCTGGGCAATAACCTGATCAACTTAAAGAGCTATGGAGACATTAAGGAAGCTTTAGAGGAGCTGGGACTGGATTTGAACGCGATCGAAGACCAGGAGCCGGATGCGGCTTTGGGAAACGGCGGTCTGGGCCGTCTGGCAGCCTGTTTCCTGGATTCTCTGGCAAGCTTGAATTATGCGGCATACGGCTGCGGCATCCGCTATCATTACGGCATGTTCAAGCAGAAGATTGAGAACGGCTACCAGGTGGAGGTGCCGGATATGTGGCTGACTGAGGGCAATCCCTTTGAGCTTAAGCGCAAGGAGTACGCTCAGGAGATCCGCTTTGGCGGCCATGTGGTGACCGTGGCGGACGAAAACGGCAAGCTGCATTTCAAACAGGAAGGCTATCAGTCTGTCATGGCGATTCCCTATGACCTGCCCATCGTGGGCTATGGCAACGGCATCGTCAACACCCTGTGTATCTGGGACGCGGAGGCGATCAACCGCTTCCAGCTGGATAAATTTGACAAGGGCGAGTATCGTCAGGCAGTGGAGCAGGAGAATCTGGCTCACAATATCTGCGAAGTCCTTTATCCCAATGACAATCACTATGCTGGCAAGGAGCTGCGCTTAAAGCAGCAGTACTTCTTTATCTCCGCTTCTGTTCGCGCAGCGCTCAACAAGTACATGCGTTCCCATGACGATATTCACGGCCTGCCGGAGAAGGTCACCTTCCAGATGAACGACACCCATCCCACTGTGGCGGTGGCGGAGCTGATGCGCGTGCTGGTGGACGATTACTGCCTGGAGTGGGATGACGCCTGGAATATTACTACTAAGGTCTGCGCCTACACCAATCACACCATTATGTCTGAGGCACTGGAGAAATGGCCCATTGAGCTGTTTTCCAGACTTTTGCCCCGTGTGTATCAGATCGTGGAAGAGATCAACCGCAGATTCGTGGATCAGATTTACCACATGTATCCCGGCAATCATGAGAAGGTTCGCAAGATGGCGATTATCTATGACGGTCAGGTCAAGATGGCGCATCTGGCGATTGCGGCCAGCTATTCTGTCAACGGTGTGGCAAAGCTGCACACAGAGATTCTGAAAAATCAGGAACTGAAGGACTTCTATGAGATGATGCCCGAGAAGTTCAATAATAAGACCAACGGCATTACCCAGAGAAGGTTCCTGCTGCACGCCAATCCGCTTCTGGCCAGCTGGGTGACGGCCCATATCGGGGACGAGTGGATCACAGATCTTTCCAGAATGTCTGGTCTGAAGGTTTATGTAGACGATGAGAAGTCCCAGGCTGAGTTCATGAATATCAAGTACCAGAATAAGGTTCGTCTGGCCAAGTATATTCTGGATCACAACGGGATCGAGGTTGACCCGTGCTCCATCTTTGACGTACAGGTCAAGAGGCTGCACGAGTACAAGAGGCAGCTTTTGAATATTCTGCATGTGATGTATCTGTACAACGAGTTGAAGGACAATCCGGAGATGGACTTCTACCCCAGAACCTTCATCTTTGGCGCGAAGGCAGCGGCGGGCTATCAGATTGCCAAGCTGACCATCAAGCTGATTACTTCCGTAGCGGATGTGATCAACAATGACGAGTCCATCAACGGCAAGATCAAGGTGGTGTTCATTGAGGATTACCGCGTATCCAACGCGGAGCTGATTGTGGCTGCCGCGGATGTGTCCGAGCAGATTTCCACCGCTTCCAAGGAAGCCAGCGGCACCGGCAACATGAAGTTCATGCTCAACGGCGCGCCCACCCTGGGTACCATGGACGGCGCCAATGTGGAGATCGTGGAGGAAGTGGGCGAGGAGAACGCTTTCATCTTCGGCCTGAGCGCGGATGAGGTGATCCAGTATGAGAATTATGGCGGCTATGATCCCATGGAGATCTTCAATAATGACGGTGACGTCCGCAGAGTACTGATGCAGCTGATCAACGGCACTTACTCCGATGACACAGAGCTGTTCCGCCCGATTTACAACAGCCTGTTGAATACACTGAGCACCGACAAGGCCGACAGATACTTCATTCTGAAGGATTTCAAGGCCTACGCTGAGGCCCAGCGTGAGGTGGAGAAGGCTTACAGGGATGAGAAGAGATGGGCCAGAATGGCCATGATGAACACGGCCTGCGTCGGCAAGTTCTCCTCTGACCGTACCATTCAGGAGTATGTGGACGAGATCTGGAAGCTGGATAAGGTGGTACTGCCACAGTAAGAAGAAAGTGTTTGCTGTTATTTTAAGGTAAAATCTGAAAGAGAAAAGTAAAATAACATCATAAGAAGAATACGAACTGACCGATGTGTAGTGTAATTTGCTGCGCGTCGGTCAGTTTCTTTGTATAAAATAAACAGCGGCTGTCCATACTATCTGCAGTAGAAAAGTGAACGCGGCTCCGAAATGGAGCCGACGGGAGCAATCACTTTCCCATATACGATACAGGAGGGACAGTTATGGAAAGCAAAAATACAAACATGGCGGATCAGTTTGTCAGCAGGAGAAGGGAGAGAGCCATCATTGTGGGCTCTACGCTGCTCGTGCTGGCGGCGCTGACCATCGCCGGGCTTTATGTCAGCAATATGGCCCGGTCTCAGGATCTGATTTTGCAGGATATGACCGGAATGGAGGAAAACCTGACGGAAGAATTTTCTCTGGCCGCGGAGGAGGAGACGGATGATATTGAGGATGTGGATTCTTCAACTGTAGAAAATCCGGGACGTACAGGCAGCAGCGGAACCGTATCTTCTTCCGGCAGTAAATCTTCCGCATCAACACAGCAGATCACATCCACGCTTCAGACAACAGATGAAATTACCGCGGACGGCATTGCGGAAGGGGAACTGATGGAGGAGACTCTGACGGATGAGATGCTGGCCGAGACCGTGGAAGAAATGATGTATTCCTTTACCGGCTCCGATATGATCTGGCCAATTGCGGAGGAATATGAAGTGCTGATTCCCTACAGCATGGACAGTGCGGTATACTTTACGACCCTTGACCAGTACAAGTACAGCCCGGCCATGGTGCTGTCGGCTGAGGTGGGAACTCCGGTTTATGCGGTATCCGCCGGAAAGGTGATCTCCAGATACTGGAATGAGGAAACTGGGTGGACCTATGAGATGGACCTGGGAGGCGGCTTCACAGCCTACTACGGACAACTGGATATTTCCTCGATGGAAAAGGCGGAGGATACCTATGTGGTGGCCGGCGATCTGCTGGGGTATGTGGCGGAGCCGACGAAATATTATTCGCTGGAAGGTTCCAATCTGTATTTCGCGATGGAAAAAGACGGTACGCCGGTTTATCCGCTGGATTATCTTGGACAGGAGTAAGCTCCTGTCCTTTTTGATGTCAGCAATTGTGAAGCAATAGACTTTTGCATATAATGATGACCATTTTGGCGGGTATACTGATTTATCGTCAGACTTCTGAAAAATTCTGAGCTTCATTATCAATTTACAACTATTAAAAAGGCTTCTCGTGTGATAAAATAACTGAAAATGATACTGGTCTGGCCGGATGCTTGAACAAACTGCCATATTGTGGCTGTACTGGTGGAAAAACTCGAGAGGAGAGATAAAAAATGTTCAGCAGCATGTATTTTTATCTGATGGTCGTGGCGATCGTATTCGCTTTAGGGGATCTGATCGCGCATTTTTCAAAGGGCAGGCTGTCCGGCATGATGATGGTCATGCTGATCTTTCTGGTGGGCTTTCTAACCGGGGTGTTCCCGGCGGATATTATTGACCAGGCGGGGCTGACAAAGCTGGCCAATCTGGCTATCGCGATGGTGCTCTTTAATATGGGAACCACCATCAATGTCAGACAGCTGATCCGGGAATGGAGGACGGTCTGCATGGCGGCGCTGTGCATGGTGGCGTCCAGCCTGATGCTGCTGATTGCGGCTCCGGTCATCGGACTTGACACGGTTCTCATAGGAATGCCGGTGATCAACGGCGGAGCCATGGCAACCTCTTTGATGACGGCCGCAGCGACGGAGAAGGGACTGACCACCGCGGCGGCACTCTGTGCGGTGATTTACTCCGTGCAGAAGCTGGTCGGTGCGCCCATCGCTTCTGCCATGGGTTTGAAATATGCCAGGAAGCTGGCGGAGGATTTTCGTACAGATCCGGAAGGAAAGCTGGCGGCGCTGAAGGAGAAGCAGAGCAGTGTATCTTCTGAGAAGGTTCCTTTTTATGAGAAGCATAAGGAACTGTACACGGCAAATGTGGATATCGCTATTGTGTGCGTGGGCGGCTGGCTGGCCCGCAGCCTTGGGGGCGTGACACCGGTGAATTACGCAGTGTGGGCGCTGATTCTGGGATCTTTGTCGGGAATCGGAGGGTTTGTGCCGCCGAAGCTTTTGCAGAGAGGCTCATCATACGGGATTTTGATGATTGCGATTTATGGCTCCATCATTCCTTCTCTGGCCGCAGTTTCTTTGTCTGATCTGGGAGCTATGGCATTCCAGACCATTCTGTTATTTGTGCTGGCGATTGCAGGCGTCGTACTTATCAGCTATGTTCTTCCGCTGGGCAAGCTCCTGGTGGGGGACAAAGACCTGGCCATGGGAATTGGCGTGGAGCAGTTCCTGGGCTTCCCAAGCAATGTGGTGATCTGCCGTGAGGTGGCGGAAGCAGTGGGAGAGACGCCGGAGGAAAAGACATATATTGAAGATACACTGAATGTACCTTATGTGGTGGGCGGCATCACGGTGGTGACGATTCTGTCCGTTCTGATGGCAGGTTTTGTTATCGGGCTGTTGTAAGGATGATGCAGGGATGAGAGAGCAAAGCTTACAGTGATTGATTTTGCGGCAGGGGGAGTTCTCTGCCGGGGAATGCAGCATGAGGTATTTTTATTGAACAGAAAGTAAATGGGGGTTTTTATGCAGGATCAGGAATATGACATACAGAAAATCTGTGATTACATTGACTCCAGGGAGAATTCCATAACGCAGTTATGGGAGCAGATGGTCAGGATCGAGAGCCCGTCGGCCAACAGGACGGAGGTAAACCGTCTGGCGGCGCATCTGGATACATACCTGGACGCCATGGGGCTGTGGAGAAAAAAATTTCCTTTGAGGAGGCGGGCTCAAGCCTGGTGGCCAAAACGGAGGAAGGCAGGCTTCCCGCCGTGGCTTTGATGGCGCACATGGACACGGTGCATCCGGTGGGACGTTTTGGAGAGGATGTTTTTCGCCGGGACGGGGATAAAATATATGGGCCTGGTGTTTATGACTGCAAGGGCGGTATCGCAGTGGCGATTCTGGTGATCAGCGCCCTGCAGCGGTTCGGTTATCAGAAAAGGCAGCTTCGTCTGATACTGAGCGGCGATGAGGAGGTGGCGCACAGCCTCTCTAAGGGAGGCGGCTGCCAGGTGTACGCTGACGCGGCGGCAGACTGCGCGGCGGCATTCAATTGCGAAAGCGGTTTGTTAAACGGGAATGTGGTGTATCGGCGAAAGGGCGGCGGAATTGTGACTGTCACGGTGCATGGCGTCTCCGCACATGCGGGCAGAGAACCGGAGAAGGGCGCCAGTGCCATACGGGAGGCGGCCCGCAAGATTTTAAAGATTGAGGAATTGTCCGATCCGAATAAGATGCTGTTTAACTGCGGGATCATAAAGGGCGGCACCACCAGCAATGCCATCCCTGATTTCTGCGAATTCTCCGTGGGCCTTCGTTTCCCGACAAACCAGGACCTGGAGGATGCGCTGAAAATATTACAGGAGATCTGTGATGACAACGGGGATCCCCGTGTACACGCGGAGCTGACTGTGAAGACGATCTTTAAAGCTATGGAACCGGTGCCTGGCACAGACCGGTTGTTACATCTGTATCAGGATGCCTGCGGACAGCTGGGTTTTTCACGGTCTGAGCCTGTTTATTCCGGCGGCTGTTCCGACGCGGCCTATGTCACTATGATGGGCATTCCTGTTCTCTGCGGCGTGGGCGTGCGCGGCGATGCCAGCCATTCCATCAATGAGTATGCGGTGGCTTCTTCCCTGACGGAGCAGGCCAAAAAGATTGTGCTGACAATCTTAAGCATGCCGGACGACTTTTAGAGGAGCACTTTTATTGCAGTTCTTCAGTGTAATGCCGGAAAGAGCAGTAGTATTATGAAAACAGGAGAGAGGGTAATCTATGGCGAACATAACAGTAACAGATACAAAAATCCAGTACCGTAAAATGCTGAAAACCTGCGAAATCGCTCTGGAGCAGCTGCAGTGGGCCTACCTCCAGAAGCAGGATCTGCAGTCGCGCTGCTGCTGTGGCTCGTACGCGTCGGAAATTGACCGCGTCATTGTGGTGCTGAGAGATGGGAAAAAAGAAGTATTTCAGTTTGAGAGCATGGAGGAGGCAAAGGAGCTGCTTGCCAGGATTCAGGAGGCGAAACCCGAGCTTGCGGTGGGGTATACCCCTGAAAACCGGGCGTTATATGAGAAATGCTGACATTTGATCAGGTGGGCGGCATGAGACAGGAGTCCGCAGGGCGGGGATGATGCTTCCGCAGGATGATTTTGACAGAAGGCAGGACTGAAGAGCCAGCCGGGAAAGGTTTACATGATGGACGAACGGTTAAGAAAACAGCTGGATTTTATTCTGGAGATTGACAGGGAAAAAAACATTCTGCGCCAGACTCATCTGTCCGGTCACGGAAGACGGGAGAATGACGCCGAGCATGCCTGGCATATGGCGATTATGGCATATCTGCTGCGGGAATATTCCAATGAGGAAATTGATATCGCGAAAGTGATGCTGATGTGTCTGATTCATGATATTGTGGAAATTGAGGCGGGGGATACATACGCCTATGACACGGAAGGACTGGCCACACAGAAGGCCAGAGAGGACGCTGCCAAGGAGAAGATTTATTCCATCCTGCCTGAGGATCAGAAGACGGAGCTGACCGCGCTTTTTGACGAGTTTGAGGAGTCTGCCACGCCGGAGGCAAAATTTGCCCACGCCATGGACAATCTGCAGCCGCTGCTTTTAAATAACAGCAATGGCGGAGAGGACTGGCGGGAGCATCAGGTGACAGCCGCTCAGGTATATGGGCGCCAGGGGAAAACGAAGCAGGGTTCGGAAGTATTGTACGAGGTGACAGATCAGATTCTGAAGGAGCAGATTCGAAAGGGAAATCTGAAGTGAGCGACAAAAATCATTTGCAGTCATGACTCTGTTTTTTTCGCAAAGCGGTGTACAGACTGGATTCCTGCGCCTCTGCATTTTCAGGAATTATGTTGCCATAACATTTGTGAATGATTATAATACCAGTGAGAAGAAGGCAAAGCGAAAACTGAAATTTTTACGAGAAGTACATAAGGAGAAAGAGTTTATGGAATACCTGTACACAGAGCTTTTGATTTTTTTTTCTGATTTATGGATTTATGGGATGGGTGGGTGAAGTTGTCATTACTTCCGTGACCAGACGTAAATTCTGCAACCGGGGGTTTTTAATATGCCCATCTGTCCGAAATATGGCATTATGGCGGATATTCTGATCCTGGTGTTTCCCACGGTGGGGGAAGAGCTGAGTCTTTTAAATCTGCTGACTCAGTATGTGATAACCCTGGTGGTTGTGTCAGTGGTGGACTTTGTCACCAGCGACATGGCCCATCGCCTGCTGCACCGCAGGCTTCAGCAGTATGAGAGGGATACTTTATTTGGAGGGGAATTAAAAGGCACAACAGTGGCGATACTGAAATCAGCGGTGATCTGGATTATCATCAAGCTGCTTCACCCCTTTATTTATACCCTCGTCAGACTGATTCCGCTCTGGATTTCACAGATTGTAGGGCTGGTGCTTCTGGCACTGTTGGCTGCGGATATGATTTCTGTGATTTATGCCGGAGAAGTTATAAAACGCAGAGAAATGAGAGCGGGTAAAAAGACCGGCAGAAAATCGGGAAAAGGTCAGAAGCGCACCGCAGAAGCAATGACGCAGGCCGTATCATCCGAGGAAAAGCTGGGGAACCGGCTCTGCGACGCGATCTGGAAACGTCTGGAGAAGGCGTACCCGGGTATGGAGGAGAGGGATGATATCCGCTCCGGTAAATATGTATTCGCCAAAGGGCTCTGCCTGAATAAGCTGCTTTGGATTTTCATTATCTGGGCATTTGTGGGCGACTTGTTTGAGACAGTGTTTGTGTGGGCCACCACCGGTGTGTGGATGAGCCGGACGAGTGTGATTTACGGGACCTTTTCCATCGTCTGGGGATTTGGGGCTGTGATTATTACCGTAGTCACGCAGAGACTGGCGGGGAAAGAGGATCGCTATGTGTTTCTTGCGGGGACTCTCCTCTGGGGCGTCTATGAGTATACCTGCAGTGTTATTTCTGAGGTTGTGTTCGGCAGAACCTTCTGGGACTACAGTGATATGATGTTCAATATCGGAGGACGGACGAATCTGCTGTTCTGTCTGTTTGGAGGCTTATTGTCCGTGATGTGGGTGAAGACACTGTATCCTATGATCAGCGGCCTGATAGAAAAAATGCCCCCGGCTCTTGGAGTGGTTGTCACCTGGGGCGTAATTGTGGTGATGATCGCAGATCTGCTGCTGTCCGGCGCGGTGCTGTCCAGATATGTGAACCGGCTGGAGGGGCAGGAAGCACAGAATGTGCTGGAGGAATTCATCGATGAGAATTATTCGGACGAGTTTGTGGAGAGTATCTGGCCCAATATGCAGGTGCCGGGAAGCGGCGAGCCTGTGTGGCAGCAGGGTGGGACGGAGTAAGGTTTGTAAGAGAACTGGATGAAATAAGCGCCGTCATACGGCGACAGAATGAGCATGGTTAAGCTGCTGCGTGACGATGGCGCGGCCAGAACAAAACAGGATACTACAGTGCCAGCATCAGTCGGATGACAATTGCCGCCGCCAACGGCACGGTTACTGTGTCATAGCCCTTCTTTGTGACAGCTTCTGTGACGGCGGCTGTCAGCGCGCTGACGATTGCTGTCAGAAGGGAGCGCCAGAGAGCGGTTCCTCCGGAAAATAAAACGAAAAAAACAGCGAAAAAAGCCGTGCAGCACATGGCTGCGCTGCCTTCCCAGGTCTTATGGTGATCCGCCGGTCCCCACTCAATATGATGACGCCCAAACCGCTTGCCCACAAGGGCTGCTGCCTCGTCTCCCAGGCCCCAGGCCAGAATAGCGGCGACGAGAGCCAGCTCCGAATTCAGGACGCCCCAGAACAGGGCGATCAGTACGGCGGCGGAACCGAAGAGCAAAATCAGGCTCCTGCGGATTTCACCGGCGCTGCGCTCCTGAAACAGCTTCGCGTAGAACGGCCTTGATTCAAAATGGCACAGGATGGGATAGACCACGACGGCGAAGATCAGGCAAACTGCAGAGGGAACATACCAGTGCTCTGAGGCGGCGATGATGACCAATATCAGCAGAAAGGCGATGGTGTGGAGCAGCTTGCGGCGCCGCTCTCCTGTGATATGAAACACCTTGAAGCAAAACAGTGCAACGCAGACTACGATCAGCAGAAACACAAGCATCATTCCCAGGGTGTGCAATGTTTCATCTACAAATGCCATCAGAAGATGCCTCCCTTCAATGTAAAATCCGTGTAAAATAACGCTTTTATTATACGCAGAGCAAAGAAAAAAAGCAATATGGAGAAAGGAGGACTCCAAAAAATGGCGGAAAATATTGCAACCGGAGTAAAATGAAGATATAGTAGAGAGCGTGGGTTTATGGAACCGCCAAATAAAGAAAGACAGGACAGAATGACATTATGACCTTTTTTACTGTATTTTACCAGATGATTGCGCTGCTGATTTTAATCGGAGCGGGCTATATTGCCGCCAGAACGGGAATGCTGGACGAGCACACCTCATCGAAAATGTCCGCTTTGATTCTGAATATTTTTAATCCCATGCTGGCGCTGTCCAGCGCCAGCGGAGCCATCGGTCAGATCCCCTTAGGGCAGATGGGGCAGGTAGCACTGATCGCCGTGGGAATGTTTCTGCTTTTCATTCTGATTGGGAGAGTCTGCTCCCCGTTTTTTTTCAAAGGATGTCTTTCGGAAGAAAATATTCGAGCTGATGTTCGTCTTTTCCAACCTGGGCTTTATGGGAATCCCGGTGGTCAGCAGTGTGCTGGGGTCGGAATATGTGGTCTATGTGACGGAATTCATGATGATTTACAATGTGTTTTTCTACACCTATGGGCTGGCCATGATGGACGGCAAATTCTCCGTGGCCTCTCTGAAAAAGCTGATTACACCCAGCAATTTTCTGGTGTTTGGAGCCATTTTTATTCTGATTTTTAATATTCAGCTGCCTTCCTTTGTGAACACAGCAGTTACTTACCTGGGCAATGTGACTTCGCCCATGGCCATGATGACCATCGGCTATGCCCTGTCCAAAGCCAGCCTGAAGGATATTTTTACGGACAAAAAGCTGTATCTTTTTACTTTTATCAAGCTGCTGGTCATTCCGCTGGCGTTATTGCCGGTGCTTAAGCTTTTACCGATTCCCACGGATCTGATTCCGCTGTGTATGATTATGTTTGGTATGCCGGTGGGAAATATGCCTTTGATTCTGGGAAATGAACGGGGCATCGATGGCACCACCTGCTCGGCGGGGATTATCATGACGACGCTGTTCTGCCTGGTGACGATACCGCTTCTGATGGCGATTGTACAGCAGGTATGAGGAAATATTCTTACTACTTAAAAAAGAGGAAATTCGTGAACATGAAATGCCGGATCATCATCTGAAGATGATTACAGGCAGCAGGTATGAGGAATCTGATAATGCAAAAGAGAAAACTGAAAATTGTATTTAACTCTCCGGTCATCCTGACCTTCGTATTTATCTGCTTTGTGGCCACACTCTTAGGCTATGTCACCGGCGGTGTCAGCACAGCGGTGTTTTTTATGACATATCATTCGTCTCTGACCAATCCCATGACCTGGCTGAGATTTTTTACCCATGTGTTTGGGCACAGCGGCTGGGATCACCTGATCGGCAATATGACCTATCTGCTCCTGCTGGGGCCGATGCTGGAGGAGAAGTATGGGTCACGGAATATTCTGGAGGTGATCGGCATTACGGCGCTGGTGACAGGAGCAGTCAATTATGTCCTGTTTCCTGATGTGGCGCTGTGCGGAGCCAGCGGTGTGGTGTTTGCTTTGATTTTGCTTTCCTCTATTGTGGGGGTGAAGCAGGGGGAGATTCCGGTCACGTTTATCCTGGTGGCGGTCATTTTCCTGGGGCAGCAGGTTTATGAGGGGATTACAGTGCAGGATAATATTTCCAATATGGCGCATATTGTGGGCGGCATTATCGGCTCAGTCTGCGTGTATGTTCTTAATAAAAAATCATGAGAAATGCCCGGAACGAGAAAAAGATACTTTATTTTATAAAAATTTGCTGTATAATGGTTATAATCAGTGGCTTTTTATGGGCAGAATCGAATGAGCACCCGGTAATTGTGAAAAATTTGCACAAAAACCGGCATCTCTCGAATATGGAATTGGAAATCGTTTTCACAGTATCTGGCCATGGAAGGACAATTGAAATGCAGAGAAGGAGAACACTATGAAACGGCATCTTGCGATTGATATGGGGGCATCCAGCATGCGCGGCATTGTAGGCTGGATGGAAGATGGCACCATGCGGATTGAGGAGGTTTACCGTCTGCCTCACGAGGCGATCATGCGGGGCGGCCACATGTGCTGGGAGATGGGGCCTTTGTACGAGGGAATTCTGGAGTCCCTGCGCCAGTGTAAGGCAAAGGGGCTTACCCCGGATACTCTGGGCATTGACACATGGGGTGTGGATTATGTGCTGCTGGATGAGAATGATCAGATTCTGGGCGACAGCGTTGCCTACAGGGACAGCCGCACGGACGGCATGGACAAAGTTCTGGAAGAGAAGCTTCCTTTTGAGGAGCATTATGCGATCAGTGGCATTGCCAAACAGCCCTTTAACACGGTTTACCAGCTGATGGCGCAGTTTCAGGAGCACCCGGAGCACAAAGAGCAGGCGAAAAGCTTTCTGATGGTCCCGGATTATCTGGGGTATCTTCTGACCGGAGTGAAAAAGAACGAGTACACCAACTGCTCCACCACAGCCATGCTGGACGCGAAGACGAAGAACTGGTCGCCGGAGATTTTAAAGGCAGCGGGCATCCCGGAGAGTTTATTTGCGGAGAAACCTGCCGAGCCGGGTACAGTGCTTGGTACCTTAAAGCCGGAGTTGGAAAAGGAGCTGGGCTATAATGTGACAGTGATTCTGCCGGCCACCCATGATACAGGCAGCGCTTTTGTGGCGGTTCCTGCCAGAGACGAGAACGCGGTATATCTGTCCAGCGGAACCTGGAGCCTCCTGGGCGTGGAACTGGATCAGCCGGTGACAGATGTGGGCGCGCTGAATTCCGGATTCACTAACGAGGGCGGCTATGACGGCAAAAACGGAAAAATCCGTTTCCTCAAAAATATCATGGGTCTGTGGATTTTGCAGAATATCCATAAGGAATTAAAGGGAGCCTATTCCTTTGGAGAGATGGCTGATCTGGCGGCAAAGGCCGCGGACTATCCAGGCAATGTGGATGTCAACGACAATCGTTTCCTTGCTCCTGCCAATATGACGGAGGAAATCAAGGCGGCATTGGCGGAGAAGGGATACCGGGAGCCAACCCTGGAGGAGCTTCTCTCCTGCGTCAATCATGGACTGGCTGCCTGCTACGCGGACGCCATCGCCCAGCTGGAGCAGATGCTGGACAAGAAGTTTACGTCCATCAATATTGTGGGTGGCGGCAGCCAGAACGTGGTCTTAAATCAGTGGACCGCCACGGCCTGCGGACTTCCTACATACGCCGGACCCAGCGAGGGCACAGCCCTGGGCAATCTGATGATCCAGATGATTTACGCAGGTACCTTTACATCCTTACAGGAAGCACGCGATGCTATTCGCAAGAGCTTCGCTATTAAGGAAATCAATCCGTGAACGGAATTTTTTAAGGAGGACAATTTTATGTTAGTAGAAACCAAAGCAAGAGTGGGCACTTTTGCCATCGCCCTGGGCGCGTATCTGCCCCAGTTCCCGTCTCTGGTACCGGAGTTTGAGGCGCAGTACGCAGCTTTCAAGAAGACCCTGCCGGATACCGTGGAGGTCATCGACGGCGGCATCGTTACCACCAAGGAGCAGTCCCAGGCAGCGGGCGACAAGTTCCGTGCGGCGGACGTGGATCTGGTATTTTTGCAGCTTCTGACCTATGCCACATCCTACAATATGCTTCCGGCTGTGAAGGATCTGGATGTACCGGTGGTGCTGGTGAATGTGCAGAAGCTGAAGGCGCTGGATTATCAGCATACCGATATTGCTTCCTGGCTGGGCGAAGGCTATGCCTGCGGCGCTGTGGGCGAGATGGTGGCTGACCTGGAGCGCTTTGGCAAGAGACATGCCGTGATTACCGGCGTGGTGGAGGGCGGAGACCCGGGCGTGCAGGCTGAGATTGAGGACTGGTGCCGTGCGGCTCAGACCAGACGCCGCTTCCGGGATACCAATATTGCACAGATTGGTCGTCCCTATCCGGGTATGATGGACCTGTATATCGACGAGTCCAACCTGTACAGACGGATGAATCTGTATACCAAGCAGTTTGACTGGGAGAGAATGCGGATTATCGCTGACAATGTGACTGACGAGGACGCCATCCGTGCCAAGGCTCAGGACATTCTGGATACCTTTGACATTGAAGGCGGCGGATCCATTGAGGAAGTCTGGGAGATGGCCAGATACGTGGTGGCCTTCGAGAAATGGGTGGAGGACGAGAAGATCGGCCTGATTGCTTCCCACTACGATGGACTGGCGACCGGTAAGGCCGGTGTTCTGGACAGCATGCTGATCCCTGCGTTCTCCATGCTGATCAAACAGGGCGTAGCCTGCGCGGTGGAAGGCGATATGAAGGTGGCTATGGCCATGAGCATCATGAAGACCATCTGCGGCAGCGGTCAGCTGGCAGAGATGTATTCCATTGACTTCAACGATGACATTGCCATCATCGGCCACAGCGGTTCCGGCGACGCGGATATTTCCTCCAGAAAGCCGACCATGAAGATCGTGAAGGTCTTCCATGGCAAGACCGGCGGCGGGTATCTGACCCAGTTCTATCCGCACTTAGGACCGGTGACTTACCTGGCGATTACCCAGGACGGCGACGGACACTTCAAGTTTGTGGTGGCCGAGGGCGTCAATGAAGAGGGCGAAATCCTTTCCTTCGGTGATACCAATATGAGAACCCGTTTCACCTGCGGAGCCCGTGAGTTTGTGACCCGCTGGAGTGAGTGCGGACCGACCCACCACTTTGCGGCCGGCTCCGGCAGACATATTGATACGATTTTGAAGGTGGCGAAGATTTTCAACGTGCCTGTAGATATCGTCACAAGATAAAAGCAGAATTCATATAGTGAACAGGATATTTTGAAAACACAGGAGCTGTCGGCGGGAAAACCCTGTCGGCAGTTCTTTGTTTCAAAAAGGTTAATTAAGACGAACCAACCAAAACCAACATAAATTTTACACAAAAACCAAGAAAAACATCAAATTATTTTGTGTCAAGCATTTTTGAAAATGTCCCGAAAAATCTTTAACATTAGCCCCG